>JAYFPL010000069.1:0-6253 GCA_034927775.1 Anaerovorax sp.
ATGAAAATATGCGTGCAATTTTTTAAAATTTGATCCATAGCACCTTTGGTATAAGCAATGATACTTCCGTCTTGATTTTTATGCACCGTGGTCATCATTTTACGGTCAGAATCAAATGGTTGTTCATTGATACGAGGAGATTTTGCTTCCAATTCTGCTTTCGTTACAGAAAGTGGTGTACCCATATCTAAAAGGGCTAATTCTGTCGGATCACCAATGCGATTTTCTCCCTCAATGGAAGCATCTGTACAAAGAATGAAACCATCAATTAAAACAGCATCTTTTACATAATTCAAATCTTTCTCAGATGTCAGCCTTTCATTTAAAAACACCTGTGTAACCGTCATTTTATTCTGTGTCAAGGTTCCCGTTTTATCTGAACAAACAACGCTAACAGATCCCAAAGTCTCTACAGCCGGTAATTTTCGCACAATGGTATTCACCTTAACCATTCGTTGCACACCTAAAGCCAAAACAATCGTAACGACTGCCGGAAGTCCTTCCGGAATTGCAGCAACCGCCAAAGATATTGCTGTTAACAGCATCTCCGCAATGTCTCTTCCTTGAAAGATAGCCAAACCAAACAGGGCCAAGCAAAGGATAACTGCAATGATACCGAGGAGCTTTCCAAGGTCTGCAAGTCGAATCTGTAAAGGAGTCATTTCTTCTTTCGATTCATTGATCATCTTTGCAATTTTACCGATCTCAGTTTGCATTCCCGTATATACAACAACACCTTCTCCTCTTCCGTAGGATACATTTGTGGATAAATAAGCCATATTTACACGGTCTCCCAAAGGGATCTCACCTTCAGCTACAAACGAGGCATCTTTCTCAACTGGAACCGATTCTCCGGTTAATGCAGATTCTTCAATCTTTAAATTGATGCTGCTTAAAAGACGTAAATCAGCTGGAACAACTCGTCCTGCCTCTAATAATACAATATCCCCTAAAACCAATTCCTTTGCCGGAATTTCTACCGCTTTCCCATCCCTACGCACCAATGCCATAGGACTGGAAAGTTGTTTTAACGCCTCTAAGGATTTTTCAGCTTTCTCCTCTTGAATCATACCTATGACTGCGTTAAGCAATATAACTGCTATAATAATAAATGCATCACTAAACTCTTTCAGAATAGCAGAAATTACAACTGCCCCCATAAGAATATAAATCATAGGGTCTTGCAACTGTGATAAAAATAACTGTATCTTAGTTTTTCCCTTTTTTTCATCAAAGGAGTTAGGACCATTTTCATTCAGTCTCTTCTTTGCCTCTTCTTGTGACAGCCCTACATTAACATCTACATTCAAATTTTGTAATACTTCTTCCTTTTTCTGTTTTTCAAACATGTAAGCCTCCTAATAGTTTCTCTTATTTCCTATTTTATTTTAATTACTATGTCTTGTGAAAATCCTTACAAAAAAAATAACTCTTAACATAATTTTCACAAAAACAGTAAAATATATGCTAAAAGTCTTGTTACCTTTCGGGTTTATGACCAGGCTTAACAAAACCGGATGTTGATCATAAACTTAAAACTACTCCCTTTTATTAAGTTGTATCATACTGGAAAAATGTATGATTGTCAAGGAGAAAAAAACATTGTATAATAATACTGTAAAGCGATAAAGTGATGACATATTATTTATATAGCAAATACAGCTGATGAGAGGAGTAATTGCAATGACTTATCATTCAAAGATTAAAGGTAAAGAAACTGACGATTTATTTCATGCAATATTAGCATTACAGACGGAAGAAGAATGCTACCGTTTTTTTGAAGACCTTTGTACAATAAAGGAGCTGCAATCTATAGCACAAAGACTACAGGTTGCAAAACTCCTACGTGAAAAAAAGACTTATAACGAAATAGAAGAAATTACGAAAGCCAGTACTGCTACCATAAGCCGTATCAATAAATGCCTGCTATATGGCGCAGACGGCTATACTACGATTTTATCTAGACTTGAGGATGAATCACAATGATTCACCCTTTATTTTTTTATTAGTAATTCCATTGCCTTTTGTAATTGTCTGTCATTGGTTAATACTCCATCGGTGAAATCACTTTCTTCTAAAGAAATATTTACGTCAGGCTGAATACCCTTTCCATGAATCACGTTCCCTTTTGGTGAAAAATATTGCATAACAGTCAGTTTCATGGCATCTCCATTCGGAAGTTCACTAATTTCCTGTATAATTCCTTTACCAAAAGTAGTTGTTCCTACTAATTCCCCACCATGATTGTCTTTAATTGCAGCTGCTAATATCTCAGAAGAACTTGCAGAACCACCGTTTACCAATAGTACATATGGCAAACTAGTCTTTCCTTCTTTCGATTTATAATATGTTTTTTCTCCTTTTCGATCCTCTGTATACGTAACAGTACCGGAATCTAATAACATATCGGCAATATTTACGCTGATCTCAACAAGTCCTCCCGGATTGTCACGCAAATCAATAACAAGTCCGTCTACTCCTTTAACTTCCATATCACGCAAAGCTTTCGCAAAGTCCTCTGCTGTTTTTTCCTCAAAGCTGGTAATACGCAAATATCCAATATTATCTTCTTTAATTTCTGATTTTACAGTCTTTGTTACAATGGTTGCTCGCCGCATATCAAAGGTTTCAACCTCTCCATTTCGCAGAATAGTAATTGAAACTTTGCTTCCTTTTGCACCTCTCATTGCAGAGACAGCTGCATCAATGGTGTCTGCAGTGTATTCTTTCTCATTTACTTTTAATATTTTATCTCCACTTTTTATGCCGGCTTTTGCTGCCGGACTGTCATCAATAGGAGCAATAACATTAATAAATCCCTTTGAATCCGGTACAATAGTTACACCAATACCTGAATATTCTCCGGTAGTTGCAATTAGTAGCTCATTATATTCTTCTTTATTTAAATAAGAAGAATAAGGATCACCAATTCCATAAAAAAGACCTTTATATACCCCTTCCTCTAATTGAGTCTCATCGACAGGAATGTAATAATTGTCTTCAATATAACTTGTCAATTGTTCAAGTTTTGCATATTTTCCCTCCATTTTTTTATAGGCATCATAATCTTGCTTACTAATTGTAACTCCATCGGAAGGATCTAATTTTTGATTATATAATAATGTTGTAAAACCACTACCAATCAATAATGCAACAATTAATAAAAAAATAAGATTCCTCTTCTTAATAATCACCATTTTCTTAGTTGCTTCCTTTTGCATATTTTCTATCATTTCCCCTTTCCATTAATTGTGCAATAACATCACTTCATATCATACACTATAAATTGTACGTTTGTAACACCGCGAAAATGATTTATTGCCGGATAACCTACGACATCAATCATTGCTCCAATTTTTATTCTTTCCTTATAATCGGATGCCTTTGAAAAAAGTATAAAATTACGGTATTCTCCTGTTAAAGACATAGCTTTAAAACGAATATGCTCCTTACCCTCCCCCATATAACGAAATTCTTTTATTATTAATTTCTCAATTAAAAAGAGAGGCTTTTCATTACAATGTCCGAAAGGCTCAAAACACTCTAATTGGTCAATTAATTGCTCTGTCAATTCCTCTGCACCTAATCTATCATCAATACAAACTGTCGGAGAAAGAAGCATCGGATTTTCTTTCATCAACTCACCCATGTGCACATTTAAGCCATCTCTTAGTTGCGCTATATTCTCCTTTTTCAATAAAAACCCACAGGCACCTGCATGCCCTCCAAATCGTTCAAAATACAAACTTTGTGTATTTAATAGTTCATAAAGATTAATCCCTTCAATGCTTCTCCCTGTACCTTTATAATGGATTCCATCTTCACAAAGAGTAACAAGAGCAGTGGGTTTTGAAAAACAATCTTTTAACTTTCCTGCAACAATTCCAGCAATCCCTTCATGTATTTTTTCTGAATCAATCAATAAAAACAAATCTCTTTCGTTAATACGTTCCGCAATTTGCATACAATCATTAAAAGTTTCTTCTTGTACCTGTTTTCTCTCTTTATTTTTTTCAAGTAACTGATTTACTACATTCTTAATTTTTTGTATTTCTTCTTTATTATTCCCAGAAGTAACTAAGAGCTCTACTCCAATTTTTGCAGAATCCATTCTTCCTGCAGCATTTAAATGCGGCACTATACTATATGCAATATTGTCTGATTTTATATTTTTTTTTGAAAGTCCAATCGCTTCTATAAGTTGTTCGAGTCCATATCGCTTACCTTTTTGTATACGTTTTAAGCCATACTTTACGAGTGTTCGATTTTCATCTATTAGTGGTACAATATCTCCAATTGTAGATATTGCAACCAAATCCAACACACTATTTAATTCCTTCTTAGTCAACAATGAGGACCGAACATCTCGCTCATTCTCTAAAGTACGTTGAATCGCCTGCGCCAATTTAAAAGCTACTCCACAACCAGAAAGTCCTGAAAATGGATAATTACAATCCTCTTGTTTTGGATTAATGAAAATACAATCTGGCACTTTCCCGTTCACAGTGGTATGATGATCGGTAACGATTACAGAAATCCCCATCTGTTTTGCATATTCTACTTCTTCCAACGATGTACTTCCACAATCTACCGTAATAATAAGATTCGCTCCCAGATTCTTAATTTTATCAATTGCCGTCTTATGAAATCCATATCCTTCTTCAAATCGAGATGGAATATAATAAAATAGATTGGAAGTTAATTTACCCAAAATCTCCAAAAGTAAACTGCAAGAAGTTACACCATCTGCATCGTAATCGCCGTAAATGCAAATGGTTTGTTCAGAGTTTAAAGCATTTAAAATAGTATGTACTGCTTCCTTCATGTTTTTTAATAAAAAAGGATCGTATGTTTTTTTTGGTTTTCCTGATAAAAATTCCTCTTGTTCCTTAGCATCTTTTAAACCTCTTTTTTTGAGTAAACGTAAAATAACTGAAGAATCTAGATCTTCTTCAGAATCATCCGTATTCTTTTTTGGATAAATCCATTTTTTTTTCATAATATATTCCTCAGAGTAATAATGTAATTTCAATTAGACAAAAAGAGGGCATTTGCCCCCTTCCTTACCTTATTTTTCTTATAAATATTCTTTTGGATTTTTATACACTCCATTTAAACGCACTTCAAAATGCACATGTGGTGCCGTAGATACACCAGTAGAACCAGCATTCGCAATTTGCTGTCCGCGAGTTACTGTTGTTCCAACGCTGACTAATAGCTTACTATTATGTGCATAAACTGTAACAATACTACTGCCATGATCAATCATAATATAATTTCCGTAGCTATTATTCCATCCGGCTGTAATAACTTTGCCATCAGCTGCTGCCACTACTTTAGAGCCGGAAGGTGCCGAAATATCAATACCATGATGAAAATTATTCAATTTAGTGATTGGATGAATGCGATATCCAAATTTTGAGGTGATACGGGTATGTCCTGGTACCGGCCACCCGAGAGCTCCTCCGCTATATACTGCAGAATCATCCTGTAATGCGCGAATCTTTGCAATTAAGGCATTTGCTTCCTCATTGAATGCTTCCATCTGCGCAGTCAATGCCTCATTATCTTTTAAAGCCTGCGCCTTTTTTTCAGCAACCTTGCCACGATTTGCTTCAAGTATATCTTGCTTGTCTTTTGAAACCGCTTGCTGAGAAATTAATTGCTGATTTAAGGATTCCAATTCCTTTTTTTGAATTTCTATTTTGTCATATCTCTGTTGCATTGACTCTAAAACATGCAAATCGTTATCATATATTTTCTGGACCATGTCCATATTTATCATAAATTCAGAAACATCTGCTGATCCCAGTAAAATTCCTAATATATCTACATCACCGTTCTTATACATCGCACGTAATCGATGATTCATGTTTGTATTCTGCTCATCCATTTCTGTTTTTAGTAGATTAAGTGTATTCTGGGTATCGGTTATTTTTTGCTTTGTTTCTCCAATGTTTCCTTGAATCTTCTCAATTTCTGATTCTGTTGCATTAATCTTTTTTTCTAAACTTGTAATTTCAGAATTCAGTTCATTAACCTTTTTCTTTCCTTCATCAAGTTTTTTTTGAGTTTCACTTATCTGACCGTTAACATTCTGTAATTTCTCACTATCAGTCATTGCGTAAGTCGTACCCAAAGGACAAATGGAACAAAAAAGCAGTATAAGGACTATATATGTAATACATCGTTCACGTTTCATAATTCCCCCACTTAATTTTGAAAACTCATCTTGTATGCAGCGTATTGGTTA
>JAYFPL010000041.1:0-1885 GCA_034927775.1 Anaerovorax sp.
CGGATGAAGCATCGTTATCGGCACTTGATTTTGATGCAGGCTCACGTTACAGTAAACAGTCCAATCGGTATATAGTCATGCGAAGAAATCATGAGAGCTATATTTCTAAAACGAATTTAACATTGGATACGTTAATTGAAAGCAATTTAAACAGCAAATTATCTAAAAAAGGCGATATCAAGCTAGTGGCGCTATTGGACGAAGAAAACAAAGCAAAGGGCGATACTTTTGAAGCAACAATTCAGAAAGTAAAATCCTTTGGCTATCAGTTTGTACAAATTACCGATAAAGTGGATTCCTATGGCACGCAAATTCAAGATGCCGTCAATGGATTATGTATCGCTTCTCAAAATGCACTCTCTAACATAGCAGAAGCACTAATAAAAAGTACCGATGCTGCGGGCGAGCTGAAATTAATTGCGAAAAAAGATGGAGCAAGCTTTACGAAAAATTTGAATTTAGAACCATATAAGACATATTACTGTGAATACGAATTAAAAGCAGAAGACGGAACAGAAGTAAAAGCAGAAGACTATTTAGTTAAAAACTATGAAACGAAAATGATTGAAGCTTCATACGATAGAAATTGTTGGTATGTTGTAGATTCCCATTATGAAACCTTTAATCAAGCGGATAAAATAGATCCATTTTTCCAATTAAGTGCAACACCAATTACATTAGGGGATGGACTAGACGATATCAAAAGTGAATGGGTTAACCGCACAGTTTATCCTTGCTATTTAAAAGGTACTTGCCGTAATTATGAATTGTATTCAAAATTCGAAACCATAAAGTTTACAATACCAAGTGGAAAGCTAGGTGTAGTATCATTTGATTGGACAGGACAAATTGGAGGTGAGTACGCTGAAAACCAAGAATCACAGATAAAAATTGACGGTAGATACATTTATGCCGATGTAATGAATTGTAAAGGAAATGGAGGTAATTATTTACATCCAATGATATTAAGGTCAGGAGAGCACACCATTACCTTAGGTGTACTTGGTAACGGCAGACCATACGATTGCCTTACTGCAATTGATGATTTGCGCGTAGATATAATAAGCACAAAACCTGTTTCAGAGAAAGGAAGTACAACAGTTCATAAAAATACGAATGGATATTTGAGCGTAACAAATGAATTTCATCCTAGTTATAAAGCAAACAATTATATTGGGTTGACGGATGCGGATGGAGGAAGTGGTTATATTTTAAGTTATGCTAAAGTAATAAATAAATCCGATGAAACATCAACATATCGTTTTTACTCTAACTATAATAACACTTATAAAAAGATTGCATTTATTGGAGCAACTTCATATGGCGACCCTAACGATAGAGGTTCTTTTTATTGTAAATATAGTTATAGCATTGGTGGGAACTTAGAAACCTTAGAGTTTGAAACAAAAAGAATGAAAAGTCATAGTGGTTACTATCCTCGCAATGTCATTCGAACCTATAATGGAACAAAGCAAGTTGCAATTCCCGCCGGAGGTTATAGTTATGATTTTTGCAATAATCGTTATGGAAGTTTTTCTGAGCTCTTCTTTATTCGATCTAATCAAGAAAGTGAAATAGTGAAAAATAAACGAATGGTCATGATAGATAATACTAGCATAATTGGCGAAACAGGAATTTACAACGGAAAAGCAGCCATTGGATTAACGCTACCGAAAGGAACGTATTATTTAAAGAGCTTTAAGGTGTATCGCTATGAAAATGGAAAAAAGGTATATGCACTAAATAATGAATTTGAATCGGAATCTAGTATCCAGAGTTGGAAAAAAGACGAAGTTGAAGCAAGCATTGTAAACGGAACAAAGCAAAAAGAAGAGGAAGATAAGCTTGTTTACAAAAAAGGAGAATTGGTTGCTTATGGAATCAG
>JAYFPL010000045.1:0-16633 GCA_034927775.1 Anaerovorax sp.
CATCTAACTAATCTTGTAAAATACATTGCAACAAGAGATGGTGTGCAAAAGTTTAGTGCTGAAAATAAAAATCTCCCTGCCACAAAAAAGCAAGCCGCGCTCATCAAAAATATCTTGAAGGAGTTTCCCGACAGTAATAATTTATTTGAGTATGAAGATTATATTCAAAACAAAACAATTGAAAATGCCTCTGACTTTATTTCCATAGCATTAGAACACAACCTTGATATAACAGCGAAGAAAGAAAACTATGTGGGCTACATTGCAAATCGTCCAAGAGTAGAAAAAATATCTTCCCATGGTTTATTTACAAGCGGAACAGATAAAATAGCTCTTTCAAAGGTTGCAGAAGATGTTGCTAATAATAAGGGGAATGTTTGGACACCAATTATCTCGTTAAGAAGAGAGGATGCTGTAAGCACAGGATTTGATAACGTAGAAAAGTGGAAAGACTTTCTTGAATCCTACGCACCAACCATTGCTGAAAATTTAAAAATACCGATAGAACACTTTAAATGGTATGCAGCTTTTCATAATGAGAGCCACCATCCACATATTCACATGATTTGTTACTCCACAGATATTCGCAGAGGCTATCTCACCAAGGATGGTATAAAAAATATAAAGTCCGGATTGGTGTCGAATATTTTTCATAATGAGATGAAAGAGATCTATGCCGAGCAAAGTCACAGAAGAGATGATTTAAAAGCAGAAAGCAAGAAAATATTTCTTCAGCTGATTGCAAAAATGAAAACTGGCAATGTTCAAAATCCAAAGTTGGAGTTGTTACTTCTTGAACTTGCTGAAAAGCTAAAGCTTACCAAAGGTAAACGAGTCTATGGCTACTTATCTCCAAAGCTAAAAAATATCGTGGACAGTATTGTAGATGAATTAGCAAAAGAAAAAACAGTTTCAGATGCGTATAACCTGTGGTATGAAATGAGAAATGAGGTGCTTAAAAGCTATTCCGATAATCCTACTGACCCTATACCGCTTTCTAAGCAAAAGGAATTTAAGTCAATCAAGAATTTTATAATTTTTGAGGCAGATAAACTCTCTAAAAATGAAATCAGCTTATCAGAACTTGAAGATATTGAAGTTGATGGAGAATATGAAAATACATCAGCTGACAATTTCTTAGATAAAGATTTTGAAGAAGCAAGTGAGATATCTGCTTTTACGTTAGACGAAATAGATAATGAAAGTATAAAAGAACCGTCTATACCGCATGTAAAATGGTCTGAAGATTATAAAAAGGCTCGAAAGCTTTTGTTTGGTACAGAAAATGAAGAACCCGACTTTGAACAAGCAATGGAGATTTTTATATCAGAATCCGTAAAAGGGAATGTGCTTGCTGTATTTGACTTAGGGCGAATATATGCGGATGGTATAGGTGTAGATATGGACATCGATAAGGCACAGAAATACTATGCAAAGGCACTCGAGGGGTTTAGTTTTGTAGAGAACAAAAAGCCATGGAAATATACCCAATACCGCATCGGCAAAATGTTTGCACAAGGACTTGGGATAGAGCAAAATTATGAAAATGCTGCGGAATGGTTTGAAAAATCATCTGCGCAGAAATATAAGTTTGCAGAGTATTCCCTTGGCGGACTTTATTATCGTGGGCAAGGTATAGAGCAAAACTATGGAAAAGCCTTTGAACTTTATCAGCAATCTGCAAAGCAAGGTTTCCCTTATGCGGATTTTGAAGTAGCCAAAATGTTTCGTGATGGTATAGGCACAGAAAGAAATGAAAAGAAGAGCAATACTTATTTCAAAAAAGCATTTGTAGGCTTTGAAGATTTAGAGAAACAAAACAGAGATGATAAACTGCAATACCGTCTCGGTTGGATGCTGCAAAATGGAATCGGCACAGAAAAGGATATTGTCAGAGCAAAAGAGTATTTTCAAAAGTCCGCAAAGCTTGGAAATACATTTGCTTGCTATTCTCTTGCAAAAATCATCCTTGCAGAGGAAAATCCGGCAGAGGAAGAAATAAAATCAGCAATTGAATATTTAAAAACTGCATCTGATAGTGGTAACCCATTTGTACAGTATGCTCTTGCTCAACTTTATTATGAGGGAAAATATATCGGGCAGGATATATCAAAAGCGGTTGAACTGTTTACATATTCAGCCGAACAGGATAATGAGTGGTCAGCTTACCGACTTGGTAAGATATATTTGACAGAAGACAACTTCAAAGACATTACTTCTGCCACTCGGTGGCTTAAACAATCCGCAGAAAAAGGCAATCAATTTGCTCAGTACGTTCTCGGAAAACTATATCTTAAAGGTGAAGAAATTCCGAAAGATGTTGAAAAGGCATTGCAGTATCTTACTTCATCAGCGGAACAAGGCAATCAGTTTTCACAGTACATTCTTGGCAAGATATATTTAATTGGCGAGGGGGTGGCAAAGGATAAGGAAACTGCTGTGAAATGGTTTACTTTATCGGCAGAACAAGGTAATGAATATGCAAAGTTTTTTCTTGAAAATATGGATAAATGGCATGAGCCATCATTAGGTTTTGCAGTTTCAAGGTTATTTCATCATATGAGCCGAATTTTGGAGGAAAACATTTTAAAGCCCAAATCTCCTGCCAGTCTTACGGTAGATAGTAAGTTGCTGCGCAAGTTAAAGCAAAAGAAAATAGCGCAAGGCCATAAGCAAGATGACCATGAGCAGAAGATGAGATTGTAAATCGGCAGTCTTTCAATTGAGAGGCTGTTATTTTTTACCTTAAAACTATATAGAAAGGATTTTTATTATGAAAAATAAGCAGAGAAATATTCATTACAGTTCAAATGTACTTGAAAAACAGAATCAAAAACCAAACATGAAAGGCTATCCCGTTAAAAGGATAGCCTTTCATCGTAAAGTTGGTAAATAAGTATAAGGAGGGGTTGTATGGGTAAGTATATTCACTTTACTGAAGAAGAAAAACGGCAAGCAAATAATATTGATCTTGAACATTTTCTCCGCCAACAAGGTGAAACATTGCTGCCATCAGGCAGAGAAAAACGCTTAAAGAGTAATCACAGCATTACTGTAAGAGGAAATGAGTGGTACGATCATGCAACGGAAAAAGGTGGTCTTGCTATCGATTTTGTGCAAAACTTTTACGGATTATCTTTTCCCGATGCGGTAACTATGCTCATTGGTGGTGGGGGCGTTAAAGTCTACCATTGTGTAGAAAAGAAAGAAGAAATTAAAAAGCCATTTGTACTTCCACCAAAGAACAAGGATATGCGGAGAACTTTTGCCTATCTTATTAAGCACAGATGTATTGATAAAGATGTAGTTAATTTTTTTGTCAAAGAAAAGTTATTGTATGAAAGTTGTGAAAAGTCTAATGACGGAACAAAAGAATATCACAATGCAATTTTTGTGGGATTAGATGAAATCGGTGTGGCTCGTCATGCTCATAAGCGTGGTATCTATACTAATGGTAAAGGTTACAAAGGGAATATTGACAGCAGTAATCCTTGTTACAGTTTTCACTTCTGTGGAACAAGTGACCAACTCTATGTTTTTGAGGCACCCATAGATATGCTGTCTTTTATCAGCCTACATAAAAACATCAATTGGAAACAGCACAGCTATATTGCCCTCTGTGGATTATCGGAACAGGCGATGCTCAAACAGTTAGGGATTAACCCTACAATTAATAAAGTGGTTCTGTGTTTGGATAATGACAAAGCAGGCATTCATGCGTGTGAGAAGTTTAAAAATCTGTTATATGAACAAGGTATAGTTGTTTCTCGTGTATCCCCTGCGCTTAAAGATTTTAATGAAGATTTGAAAGAAAAAATAAAAAATGTGGTACAAGATTTTGAAATGATAATGGCATAAAAAAGTTGTTAAATAGAAACCGGCTTGTTTTTATCAGCGTTTCACATGTAGAGATTAACTTATAACTGATATGTTGAACAGAATGGGTAATATATGGTAAAATATTCTTATATATTTTGTTTAGTAACATAGTATAAGTGTTATATTCCGTACTTAGAAAAATTATTGCTGGGAGATTAAACTATGAAACTTTTATATTCAGATATTTTACCCCTTGCTTTGGAAGATGGTCAGATGACGATTTCAGATTGCTTTCATGATGAAATATCAAATGCTGATAGTGTTGAAATTGCAGTTGGCTATGTTTCTAAGGCAGCTTTAGAAGAACTTGATTTATTGGTGGCAGAATGTGGTATTCACAGCATCTGCCTTAACATCGGTATGTATTACATTGAAGGAATGCCCGAAGGAACCTATCACACAGCCGTTGCTCTTAACCAGAAATGGCAGGACGCTGGAATTGGTGAAATTCGTATAGTTAAGGCATTTAAATATCACGGCAAGCTTTATGGATTCTTTAAAAATGATAAAATCCAATCAGCGATAATTGGTTCTGCTAATCTTGGCGTAATAAAACTTGAGGCGAATAACCGCAGACAATATGAGGTATCTGCAATTACAAAAGAACCTGATGAATGTAATGAAATTGGTGACATAATTTCTAAACTGAAAAGCTTGGCTTGTTCAGCAAATATTGCGGATATTACGGAAATGCCTATTATTCGAGAAGTTAACACTTCTCTTACGGGTGTTGATACAGTTGAGCAGCTGCCTCAAACTCAAGTTGAGCTTTTTGAGCGGCATAAAACACCTATTTCGTTTATTCTTCCAATTAAAGTTCCTGCATTTGCAGAGCGACATATGGATGATGGTAAGCACTACACAAAATCAAATTTAAATGTAAGCTACGCGGCACCGAGAAGTGCAAGAAAATCTCGTGATTGGTATGAAACCCAGTTTACTGTCAGCAAAAAAATAACACAGCTCGAAGGCTATCCCGAAAAAAATGTTATTTTTATGGTTGTTACTGATGATGGCTACATTTTTAAGGCTCATACTACCAGCGATGGAAATAAACAGTTTAGTGCCGTTGGTGATGAGCTAATCCTTGGTCGGTGGATTAAAGGACGCTTAGCTGCAGCAGGTCTTGTAAATCCAGTTAATGATACACAAGCAGATACTGACCGCATGGGCATGATTACAAAGGAAATGCTTACAGCTTATGGATGCGATACATTGGTATTAACCAAAACGAATCAAAAGGCTGAAGATGAAGAAGGAAATATGCTTGATGTATGGATCCTCTCATTTGAGGCAGCCAAGGATGAAAATGAGGACGGTGAATAAAACAAATGCAGTATCTAAAAACTTATCTCAAAACTATTACTGACCGAGGAAATGCAAAGCTTGCAGAGTCTATTTTTAAAACGGCGGATGATGTTGGTAACAACTATATAAGAAATTTCTCCTTTTATAATCATGAAATCGGCCTGCTGTTTGGCAATGTACAGTCAGGAAAGACTGGCCAGATGTTTGGAATTATGTGCAAGGCTGCTGATCTTGGCTTTCCAGCATTTGTATTACTTACAACGGATAATGTAGTACTCCAGCAGCAAACATTAGAACGAGTAAGGGCTGATTTATCTGGATTCTGCATTTGTGGGGAAAATGATTCCGGTTTGTTTATTGAAAACAGCCTTGTTCAGCCTGTTATAGTAGTTCTCAAAAAAAACGTAAGAATACTCCGATTATGGGCAAATGTGTTTGCTTCTACAGGTTTTATGAAAGGGAACCCCCTTTTTATTATTGATGATGAGGCGGATGCTGCTTCTCTTAATACTTTAGTCAACCGTGGTCGACAGTCGTCTATCAATAAATATCTTGATTCAATTAAGAATGGGGCTTCCAGCAGTATCTATCTGCAAGTTACTGGAACACCGCAGGCTATTCTGTTACAGACATTGGCTTCTGGATGGCACCCATACTTTACATATTACTTTGAGCCAGGTGATGGCTACCTTGGCGGGGACTTTTTCTTTCCGAAGAACAGCATAACCGATTGTATTAGTTACCTCGAGAAAATTAAAAATCCTGCTCACAGTGTTGTTATTCGTCATTTGGCAGTAACGGGTCAGATTTTTTCTACTGGAGGTACAATTTCTAACTGCTTAGTTCATCCAAGCGTGCGTCAAGCTGTTCATAGTAAATATGCAAAGGAAGCCGCTGCGGAACTAAAATGGTGTCGTGACCATGTAGACAATGAGTTTAGAACTGAATTAGAAAAAGAGTATAATGTACTTAAGCCAGAAAAGGCAGAAAAAGCTGACTTTAGTACCATTTTCGAAGTAGTTAAAGATATATTAGTAAACGATAAAGTGAAAGTTCTTGTGATGAATGGAAAAACTGATGTAGCGAGTGATGAGTATTCTTTTGGAACAAACATTGTCATAGGAGGAAACACACTGGGTAGAGGTGTTACATTTCCTGCATTGCATACCATATACTACACTCGTACCAGCAAAAAGCCACAAGCAGATACCATGTGGCAGCACAGTCGTATGTTCGGCTATGACCGAGATCCCGGCATGATGAACGTGTTTATCGATGAACCACTTTATAAGCTGTTTGCAGATATTAACGCAACAAATAACTCAATTATTGCTCAGATTCAAAAAGGTACTGAGAATATAAAAATCTACTATCCTAAAGGGCTTAATCCAACTCGTGCAAATGTTTTAGATAATCAAAAAGTATCTATGCTCTCAGGCGGTACAAACTACTATCCGTTTAATCCTGACAATAAGACAATTGAGGATTTGGACAGGCTTTTAGCTCCTTTTGCAGATACAGAACCTTCTTATCAGGTCAGCCTAAGACTAATGAAGGAAGTATTTAGCCGTATTACTTCTGCTGAGGATTTCTGCATTAAAAGTTTTATGTCGATTATAGATACGATATTGGCTGAAACTCCGACTGCTCAGGGAATTTTAATTGTCCGTCGAAATAGAGATGTTGCAAAAGGAACCGGCGCTTTGTTGTCTCCAAACGATTGGACACTAGGTGCGTCTTACTCCCATCAGGTTGTTTTGACAATGTATAAAATGACTGGACGAAAAGGATGGGGTGGCCGAGAACTTTGGGTTCCAAACATCAAGCTGCCAGATAATATTGTTTACTATGATGTAGAGGACGAAGAGCCTATAGTTGGAGATGAATAATAGATATGGATGACTTAACACCAGAACAACGCCGAAAGAATATGCGGGCAATCAAAAGCAAAGATACGATAATTGAGCTGATGCTGCGGAGAGCGCTTTGGCGAGAGGGTATTCGTTATAGGAAGAATTATAAATCACTTCTAGGTAAACCGGACATTGCAATCACAAAATATCGGATAGCAATATTTTGTGATTCTGATTTTTGGCACGGTTACGAATGGGAAGAAAGAAATAAGCGTATAAAGTCCAACCGTGACTATTGGATACCTAAGATTGAACGCAATATGGAGCGCGATCGTCAAGTTAATGCCCAGCTTACAAATGATGGATGGATTGTCTTGCGCTTTTGGGAATGGGAAATTAAAAAACAACTTGACAAATGTATAAATGAAATCATGAATACTATTGAAAACTGCAGGAGAAAAGTAGATTCTTAAAAAATCTTCATCGAATGATTTGTAAAAGCAATATGTACTCAACAAAAAATAAAAATAAAAAAATTAAGGAGGACTTCTTATGGCAATAGCAGGAAACAGTTATATGAAAGAGCTTAAAGCTTCGCATCTTGGCTGGGGTGATTATAGATATACAGATAGTCGCCCAGTAGTTTATGGTGAAGCTTATATTCCCATTCCAAAGCATTGTGCTATAAATTATTCAATTTTTAACTCAAATCACTATCCAGAAGGATTGGGAAACAATATTTTCTATGCATATTCTAAGGATGGCTATTTTAACAAAGTTGAATTGCTTGCCCAAGGATGTTCTCGTGCGGGAGATAAATATGCTAAACAGTTTTCGGTCCGCGGAGATTTAAAAGCACTTGGAGGTTGGTTTCAATACAGAAATGCTCAAATAGGCTCAAAAGTTACAGTTACTTGGATTTCACCAACAGAAATTGAGTTAGATATAATTTGATACTATCTTTCATTAGTCGATTAATTATTAATCAAAATTTTATATTTAAAAGTCAAAAGGCACCTCAATTCAGGTGCCTTTCAATTTGTTAGTCTTTAATATTTGCTGGCATGGATTCATATGGAATTCCAGCGAAAGATTTCAAGATTGCCTCAAATATAATTTTTGCTCCTTGACAAGGAACAGCCATGCCAATTTGTTTTCGAACACTTTCTTTAGTTCCTTCAAAAATGTAATCATCAGGAAATGTCTGTAATCGTGCTCGCTCTCGATTTGTTAGGGCGCGAGGTTCTTCCCAGTGATAGATGTGAGTTCCGCCGCCGCCGCTGCCAGTTACAGTATATGCTGGCTTGTCTGGATCAAGACGTTTATATATCTGACTTATTTTTGCACCACGTATATTGAGTTTCAACTCGTCCGGCAGGTCAGCTGTAAAAGCGTTTTGCCCAGGTTGGATATATTGTAATCTTTGTACAACAGTCGCAGATTGTCTTGTTAATTCGTTATTTGGAGCGTCTGCTGGAATCGGAGGTACCTCAATAGCTGTACGGCATGTATTATCTATATTTAAATAGGGTGTATTAGACGGAATGTTGTAAACAACATCAAGATCCTTACGAATACCAACAATAATTATACGATGTCTTGCCTGTGGAACACCATATGTTTCGAATTTATAAAGATTAGGATACAATTTGTATCCAAAACGTCCAGCGACCTTCATTTCATCTAGTATTTTGGTAAATGCAGTGCCATCATTTGCGTTGCGCAATCCGCCAACATTTTCGGCAAGAAACCAATCTGGGTTATAATGATTTAGAGCTTTTATGCCATATGAATAGAGTGGTCCGTAAATGCCATCCATGCCTTTCTGTTCACCAACAACACTATAATCGTTGCAGGGAAATCCAAATGCAAATGCGTTAATTTTTGCAAGGTGTGTCAAATCAAATTTGCGAATATCAGCATGATATACTGTTTCAGGAGCATCAGGGCAGATATTTCGTCTGTATGTTTTACAAGTATTTTCATCATAATCATTTGCCCATTGATGAACAATACCAAAATTGGGATCACCTATGTCTGCATGAGTTGCCCCCCATGCTAAGCCACCAGGACCGCAGAATAATTCTCCAAGTCTATATATCATCGTTTTGCCTCACTTTTTCGTTTATTAATCAGCGAATCAATAAATAATTTAATATAACTGCAATCCTGTTCAGTCAGGTAGGCACTATCCTGCCATTGCATTATTCTATGTTTACTTAGTGAGTCATTGCTGATATAGCCAGTTTCCACCAAAATGTCTATCAAATCAATTTTTAATTCAACTGATATCTTTACTAGAGCTTCAATTGAAATTTCTTTTCCGTGTTCAATTCTCGAAATATACGCATCGTTAGCACCAATTAGCGTCCCCAGCTTATCTTGTGAAAAGCCAAGCTCTGTGCGTCTATTTTTGATTAATGTTTTTAATTCTGTCATTTAACGCGCCTCCTGCATTATTATAAAGGATTTGCTGCAAAACGTCAAGAAAAAAGCAATTAATCGCTGCATATTTGCAGCGATTAATTGCTTTCACCTTAGGTTTAGTTAATATGCAATACATGAATTTCAAACAAGATTTACTTAAATTAGCAAGAAGATTATTTTTTCTATTATAAAGGTTGAAAGGAGAACAAAGTGAACGAACAACTCATAATTTTAATATCCTCAGCGGCCATCATGTTTCTCATAATCGGGGGGCTGTCCCTCCTTGCTCATTATTACACACTCAATGGCATTAAATCCAAAACCGTAGGTGATGGACAGCACGGTGTGGCAAGGTTTGCAACTAAAAAAGAAATACCTCAAATTTATCATCCTGTAACCTTTAAAGTTGCTGATTGGAGATTAGTCGAAAATCTTCCAACGGAGCAAGGCTTAGTTGTCGGATCAACAGGAAGAAAAGGAACTGTCACTGCACTTGTAGACACAGACGATGTACACTGCTTGATGATTGGTGCGGCAGGTGTTGGTAAAACTGCATTTTTCCTTTATCCAAACCTAGAATATGCCTGTGCCAGCGGTATGAGTTTTATCACAACTGATACCAAGGGTGATCTCGCAAGAAATTATGGAACTATCGCTAAAGAAAATTACGGCTACAATATTGCCGTTCTTGATTTGCGTAACCCTACACGCAGTGATGGAAACAATCTTTTGCATTTGGTAAATAAATATATGGACTTATATCGACAGGATAATGGCAACTTTTCCGCAAGGGCAAAGGCCGAAAAGTACGCAAAGATTATTGCAAAAACAATTGTATCTCCCGATGGGAATAATGCCGGAATGGGACAAAATGCATTCTTCTATGATGCAGCAGAGGGACTTTTGACAGCGGTGATATTGCTCATTGCAGAATACTTACCGCCAACTGAAATTGATGGGCAATTAGTAGATAAAAGGCATATTGTTTCTGTGTTCAAAATGGTACAAGACCTAATGGCACCAAGTCAAGTGAAAGGAAAAAGTCAGTTTCAACTTTTAATGGATAAGCTGCCATCAACCCATAAAGCAAAGTGGTTTGCAGGGGCTGCTATTAACTCTGCAGAACAAGCAATGGCATCTGTTCTCTCCACTGTACTTTCAAAGCTCAATGCTTTTTTGGATACAGAAATGGAGCAGATTCTTTGTTTTCATTCATCTATCGATGCCGAGACTTTCTGTAATGAAAAGTCGGCAATCTTTCTTATTCTTCCAGAGGAAGACAACACAAAATATTTTATGGTGTCATTATTTCTACAGCAGTTCTATCGTGAAATGCTTATGGTGGCGGATGAACACGGTGGCAAACTTCCAAACCGTGTGATGATTTATGCCGATGAGATTGGAACTATTCCCCAAATTGAGTCATTTGAAATGATGCTGTCTGCTGGACGTTCCAGAAGAATTTCTGTTGTTCCAATTATTCAATCCTTTGCACAGCTTGATAAGAATTATGGTAAAGAAGGTTCCCAGATTATCACAGATAACTGCCAACTGACGATATTCGGGGGATTTGCTCCTAACTCTGAAACAGCACAGGTACTTTCTAAATCTTTGGGCAACAGAACGGTAATGAGTGGCAGTATCAGCCGTGGTAAAAACGATCCTTCACAATCATTACAGATGATAGAACGCCCGCTTTTAACTGCGGATGAACTGAAATCATTGCCGAAGGGTAGCTTTGTGGTGATGAAGACAGGTGCTCATCCCATGAAAACTAAGCTGAAATTATTTTTAGACTGGGGCATTACTTTTGAAAAATCGTATCAAATGGAGGAAAAATCTCATCGCAAGGTTTATTATGCAGATAAATATGAGCTGGAACAAAATATTCTAAAGGAAATGGCGGCTGTTGAATTAGCAGACGAAACAGATGATAACCAACATAGAAAAAAAGGAGGTAAGCGGCATAACCATATTGCAGAAGATGAAATTAATCCGAGGCGGAAAGTACTCAGAACATAAGGAGGGGAATCTTTGAGCTTATTTGGGAATTTATATCAAGAAGAACTGCCGTCACGAGCTAAATCAGTGTATATGTATCTGAAAGACCGCAGTAACGCAGATGACCAATGCTGGCCTTCCATCAAAACGATTGCAAAGGATACTTCTATGTCGGTGAGTACTGTGAAAAGAGCCATAGAAGACTTAGTCCGCTATGGTCTGCTTACGAAGCAATTTAGATATCGTGAGAATGGCAGTCATACATCTAATCTATATCTTTTAAAAAAATAACCGGTAAATCATCAAAAAGACATTGTTTCCGCTAAGGGCATACTATGCCTTTTCAGTGGTCTTAGGTGGAGTTCATGGTGAACTGCCCAGAAGGTATCACTCTAAGATAGATTTAATATCAGAGAAAAAATAATCTTATATATCTTAAGAATATAACAGATTTTGCTAATAATTATAAAATTGGATAATTTTTATAAATTTTCGCATAGTTCGACAATATTTTTAGATAAAATAACTTATAATTATATCATAATCAGTATAAAAAAGTTGTCAAATCATATATGAATGTGGAGGACATGTATATGATAAAACATTATGGTATTGAAGTATTAATATGTATTGAGAGCAGCTCGTCAAGATTTAATTGACTTTGTCTGCTCTTTTTTTATATTTCAAATAACAAAGGTGTTAGCTGTGTTAATTACAAAATTACTTTTTAAATGTAGCCATTTAGATGACAAAAAAATAAGGGGATTGGCACAGCAGCGTAAGGAACTCTTCATCTTTTGCAGAGGTTGCTGTGTAGGTGAGGGTGGTGTATATGAAGTACTGCTGTATAAGACAGCGCTTGAATATACATTCAATAAACTATCGATTAAAGTTGCATCTGCACAAAATACATAAACGTAGCCATAAAAGACGAACCAGCAGTAAAGAAAATAGAAAATATAAATTAAATTTAAGCAATGAAGTAGAACCACAGTGTTTTATGACTTCGGATATTAGTGCCAAATTTATTCCAACAAGGAATAAGTTTGGCTTTTTTATTTTTACAGATAGTTTAGGGTTTGTTGGCTGTCGTTCCCCTCCGTTTTTTTGAACTTTGATTATTTTTCAAAATTCAGAAAACGGAGGAAAAGCAAATGACTGTAAACAGAAGAATACCAAATTATAAAAAGATGTATCCAAGTGCAAGTGATGAAGTTATTAAGGTTTTAAAACAAGGAGCAAGAAAAGCAATTTACCAAGAGTATGATTTGAAGGCTGAAACTTTTGTATTAGATGATGAAAAGGAAAAAGCCTATTTTGTTCCAAGCAGAGAAGATTCATTAGAACGATTGATTGAAGCAAACATGCAGTTCTGTGACGAGAAAATTGATGTGGAGGAAACAGCTGTCAAAGAAGTTATGATTGAGAAACTTCTAGACAGCTTAAAGTTTCTTGCGCAGGAAGAGAAGGAACTTATAAATGCTCTTTTTTACGAAGAAAGAAGTGAGCGTGAATATGCAGAACAGTTAGGTGTTTACCACAATGCGGTACATAAGAGAAAGAACCGTATTATTAAAAAGCTGAAAGTTTTAATGACAAAATAAAAGTTCAGGGTGTGCAGCCCCCTCACTTAACGTTGAAGTAAGTGAGGGGGTATTTTTTCCTCTTAAAGCACCTTTAAAATTAAATATCCGATTTCATAAATACATTAGCTGATGAGCCTTAACCGGGAGAGCAACATTGATAGATGCGCTGTGACCTCCTGTAAAATCAGGACAATCCATGAAAATGGATTTTTTCTTCCGATTTTATTAATGCGGCCAACATAAGGAGCGAGCGGGTCCGTCTGATCATGAAACAATTTATAGTGGATTGTATTGCCATAATCTTATCAGCCTATAATGATACTTCTGTCCAGCCACAGACTCACGCAATGGGGGCAGCCTGCAGAGATCCTGCAGGAGGTGAGATTCCTATGATGAGAATTAACTACTCTCAGTTTATGTAAATCGCCCTAAACTTTGCGAAAGCAAGGCCGTGTACTTGGGAAGTAGTGTCGAATAAAGTACAGCAATATAAGATAACTGACTTAATGTCAGAAGCAATGGGGATTACCTATGTTTTATCTGCTTTTGCAGAACAAACGAAGACAGCCGTAATCCCTATTTTTGTGATATTTAGATAAACTAAATAGGAACGGAGTAAATGATATGGATTTAATGAAAATAGGTGCGGAAATTGCTAAAGAACATGAAATGACAATAGAACAATCTCAAAATGAAGTGCACTATAAAATGTCAATTAAGTTTCTTGATATTCTAAAAAGAAAAGGCATTGTTTCTGATATTGAGTATGAACAAATAGATGAACTAAACCGCCAATCCTTTTCTCCAAGCCTTGCAAAAGTATATGTGTAATAACACTTGCTATTATAATTGCTTTGGGGTATTGTGTGTTGCTAACAGAAGGCTTACTTCTGGGAAAGGAGGAAATGTATGGGGAAAAAGGTTAAAACTATAGAGCCCGTTAGGCAGAAGGTTCTGCAAGAATTAAGACCCAAAAAGAGAGTTTGTGCCTACTGCAGAGTCAGTACAGACAGTGCAAAACAGCATACTTCCTATGCTGCTCAGACAAAATATTATAAAGAATACATTGAAAGCCAAGCAGAATGGAAATTTGTAGGTATCTTTGCAGATGAATCAAGTGGTACGAAGGTAAAAAATCGTGATGAGTTTCAGAGAATGGTTACGGAATGTGAAAAGGAAAATATCGACCTTATCATTACAAAATCCATTACGAGGTTTGCTAGAAACACCATAGACAGTATTGAAACAATTCGAATGCTGAAATCCTTTGGGATTGCAGTATACTTTGAAAAAGAAAATATCAATACCATGACTGAACAGAGCGAGCAGATGCTGACTATCCTAAGTTCTATTGCCCAAGGTGAATCGGAAAGCATATCCACAAATACTCGCTGGGGCATTCAAAAGAGATTCGGAGATGGCAGTTACATACCGAGCAGTATAGCATATGGATATGCCAAGGATGAAAACGGTGAGCTTATCATCAAGGAAGATGAGGCGGAGATTATCCGAAGAATCTATAATGAATACTTAAGCGGAAAAGGTAGTTATGCAATCGCCCGAGATTTAACCCGTGACAATATCCCTACCATCCGAACAGCAGAAAAATGGCATGATGGCGTAGTAAAGGGGATTTTACAAAATCCAATTTATAAAGGAGAATTGCTGCTGCAAAAAACATATACAACAGATATGCTTCCCTTCACAAAGAAGATAAACCACGGAGAATTACCCATGTACTTCGTGAAAGATAGTCATGAACCAATTATTACACAGGAACAGGCAGAAAGAGTTCGGGAAATTTATGAGTACCGAAGAGTACAGGTGGGCATGGATGACAGCGGCAAATGCCAAAATCGCTATGAATTCAGCAGTAAAATCATCTGCAAAGAATGCGGGGGAACGTTTCGAAGACAGAAAATGTATGTTGGCAAGCCTTACGAGAAAATACAATGGTGCTGTATCACTCATATAGAAAACCGCAAAAAGTGTAGCATGAAAGCAGTAAGAGAGGATATTATCAAAGATGCTTTCCTA
The DNA here is from genome assembly GCA_034927775.1 of Anaerovorax sp. Classification (GTDB taxonomy): domain Bacteria; phylum Bacillota; class Clostridia; order Peptostreptococcales; family Anaerovoracaceae; genus IOR16. The sequence continues at coordinate 15,092 of JAYFPL010000045.1, forward strand.
ACCATGTGGAATAAGCTTGTAAGCAACTACAGTGAAATCCTCTATCCCCTCTTGGAATCCTTAAAAAAATTAAGAGTCAATAAAGAACAGGAAGAGGAAATTCTCAAACTAAACAATAATATATCGGAGTTAATGGAGCAGAGCCATATCCTACAGCGAGTCATGATAAAAGGATATATGGACTCTGCTGATTTTATGGAAAAGCAGAATACAATTAACATTGAAATTGAGGAATACAAGAAAAAGAGAAATGTTTTCCTTGAGAGAAATGGTTATGAAAAAGAGATTGACGGAACAAAAAGGATACTGCAAATTATAAAATACAATCCGATAATTATGGACGATTATCAAGAAGAACTGTTTATCCATACGGTAGATAAAGTCCTAATCGGTAAAAGCGGTGACATTACATTTAGGCTTATCAATAACCTTGAGTTGACAGAATATATAACAAAGAGGTGAACGCAATTATGCAAACATATATGCCAATCGGATACAAAATGGTAGATGGAAAAATACAGATAGATAAAGAAAAATCCAAAACCGTAAAAAGGATTTTCTCGGAATATCTAAAAGGAAAATCTTTATTAGCTATAGCAAAGGAATTGAGTCAAAAAGAAGTTACAAATGCAAATAACAAAATTAACTGGACACACTGCGCTATAGGAAGAATCCTTGAAAATACTAAGTATATGGGAGATGAAGCTTATCCCGAATTGATTGATAAAGTCACCTTCGACAATGTTCAAACCAAGAGAAATCAGAAAAAAAATCAGCTTTGGCGTAAAGCAAACCGCAAGAAAAGTCAAAGCTTGTTTGCAAACAAGCTTTACTGTGGAGAATGTGGTGAGCCGTATCGAAAGTATACGGAACATTCCGGTAAGGCTTGCGAAAAGAATAGGTGGAAATGCAAGAAATATATATTTAAGAACCGAGTACTATGCAGAAATCTCTTTTATACGGATGAGGAATTAAAAAAGGTTTTTATAAGTACAGCAAATAAGCTTATTAAAAATCAACGATTACTAGATAAACCTTATAAAATAGAACCTCCTAAAATCAGTAAAGAGCTGCTTGAGATACAACATCAAATATATCGGCTTGAAGAAGATGAGGAATTTTCATCAAAAGAGTTGGCGGATTTAATCTTTAAAAGAGCAGAACTTACTTACAGCACTTCTAAGATAGACAGCTACGAAATACAGACACAGAAAATAAAAGAAATATTAGTCGGTCAAGACCTGTTGACAGAATTTGATGAAGAATTATTCAAAGGTATGATAGATAAAATCATCATCTATCAAGACGGTAAAGTGGAAACAGAATTTATAAACGGACTGAAAATCAGTGAGATTTTACAAGACAAGCGAAAGGATGAGAAAAATGGCTGCAGCGAAAAAAACAGTGGCAATTATACCGCCGCAAATGAAATATGATAGACAATTAAAAGTAGAGCAGAAAACACTGCGTGTAGCCGCCTACTGCCGAGTAAGCACCTTGCTGGAACAGCAGGAAGGGAGTTATGAAGCACAGGTTGATTAT
>JAYFPL010000159.1:0-1552 GCA_034927775.1 Anaerovorax sp.
GGAAAATGGAACTACAATTATTATGATTTCATCGTATATGCCAGAACTAATAGGAATGTGTGATCGTATTCTTGTAATGCATGAAGGACGGATTACCGGAGAACTCGATCGGAACGAATTCAGCGAGGAAAATATATTAAAACTTGCATTGGAGTGATAAAAATGAATGAAACAAAAATATTAGCAAAAAATAATATTCTTTCTGCAAAATCATTTTTCATAAAATATAATTATGCAGTAATGTTCCTGATATTATTTATTATATCTGCGATCATCTCGCCGGATTTTCTGAGCGGGCGTAATATTTCGAATCTGTTTCGTCAAAACTCAGGAGTATGCATTGTAAGCATGGGTATGCTCATGGTGATATTAACTGGAGGAATTGATCTTTCGGTTGGTTCATTGATGGCTGTATGTAGTGTGTTTTCAGCATACGTATTCACGGTTCTGGGTTTACCCATAGTATTGGCATTTACGTTATCATGTCTTTTAGGGATTGGAATGGGGGCATGCTCAGGAGCACTGATATCGTACGCAAAGATGGCGCCATTTATTGCGACTCTTGCAATGACTACGGTTGCTAAAGGATTTGCATTAATGATTTCGGGAGGTGCCCCAATCACTGTTCGTGGAGATAATTTGAATCTTAGTGTAATCAGTTCCGGAAATTTTCTGGGAGTACCATCGTTAGCCTGGATAATGATTGCGGCTGCTATTTTAACGTTTTGGATATTGCATTATACATCATATGGAAGAATACTGCGCGCTATTGGAAGCAATGAATCCGCGGTGCGCCTTTCAGGAATAAATACAAAAAACTATAAATTTTCAGTCTACTTAATAAGCGGTTTTTGTGCTTCAATTGCAGGTTTTATTAGTATTTGCCGAACAGAAGTGGGTTCGCCTATAGTTGGCGATGGGCTTGAACTGGATGCTATAGCTGCCGTTGTTATCGGCGGCGCAAGCTTGTCTGGTGGTAAAGGCAATACATTTGCAACATTTATTGGAGTACTGATACTTGGCCTTATAAATAACATAATGAATCTGTTAGGGGTGCCTTCTTATCCTCAACAAGTTGTGCGTGGCCTTATTATTATATTTGCTGTATTGCTGCAAATGCTGGATAAAAAGAATAAAGAATAAAGGAATGTTTATCTGATATTCTGATTTTGATGGAAGAGATTATCGTAAGTAATACTGAAAGTGTAACAATTAAAATTTACGTTATGGTAATTGCTATTCAAGCAAAATTATGAATTAAATGAGCGGATGTGGCGCAAAAAACAACGAATTCAGGATGTAGTTTTTCTAAGTATAGTATACAATGTGTTTTCTCAAGTTGATGAAAGAAGTATAAATATGAAGCAATTAAAGATAAAGCCAGATATTTATGAATATCAATTGTTCAGGGATTTTGCCAGAGAATTTGATTTAAACCAAAATGATCTCATCATTACCAATGAATATATTTACGAACCATTTATGGCTGCCTTGAAACTGCCCTGCCGGGTACTGTTTCAGGAAAAGTACGGTTCCGGGGAGCCGACGGACA
>JAYFPL010000153.1:0-2442 GCA_034927775.1 Anaerovorax sp.
CTGCCCATCTGCTCACAAACGGCATCCAGGGAAACCCTGCGGTCGCACTCGATGATAACTTCATCGTGGACGTGGGCAACGATGTCGCAGTGGCTCAAAGTTTGAATGGCAAACATCAGAATATCCCTTGCAATTGCCTGCACCACATTCTCCGTGAATTTAGGACCGTAGCTTTCCAGGCGCTCCCACTTCTTTGTTGCGCCTACGCCTTCATAGGTCACTGCCTCGCCGCCGAACTGATTCTCTCCCATGCGTGGTTTCACATAAGCAAGCTGTCTGGCGGACGGTAAGGTCAGAAACAGAAATCCACTCTGATAGTGAAATACAATGCCGTGGGTTTCCGTTCTGCTTTTTTCTTTCACGCAGGTCTTTACGGCACGGTCGATATCCCACCACAGCCTGGTTATCATCGGATTGGCATTTCTCCATGCAGATACAAGAGGCTGAAGTTCCTCCTCCGTAAGACCCATCTCAAGGGCACCCATTGCTTTCAAGGCACCGACCGAACCCCCGTAGCCGAGGGCGAGTTCAGCGATTTTTCCCTTTTGACGGAGGTGTCCGTTCACGCCGTGCTTTTCAACCGGAACACCAAACATCTGACTGGCACTGCTGCAATAGATGTCTTTGCCTTCCTCAAACACACGAAGACGCCACTGTTCTCCCGCAAGCCACGCAAGAACCCTCGCCTCAATGGCAGAAAAGTCTGCTACGATAAATTTTCTGTCCTTCTGCGGCACAAAGGCAGTACGGATAAGCTGTGACAGGGTATCGGGGATATCTTCATATAAAAGTTCCAGGGCATCATAATTTCCGCTACGCACAAGACCACGAGCCTCTGCCAGATCTTCCATGTGATTTTGAGGAAGGTTCTGTAACTGAATCAGCCTTCCCGCAAATCTTCCGGTTCGGTTGGCTCCGTAAAACTGGAACATCCCTCTTGCACGGTTATCCTTGCAGACGTCGTTTTCCATCGCCGTATACTTTTTCACACTGCTCTTGGCAAGCTGTTGACGTAAGGACAGCACATCGGTAATATCCTGTGGCGCTGTTTTGATTGCCGCCGCCACTTCCTTTTTGCCGAGGCTCTCCATCTCCATACCGTTATCCGACAGCCACATCTTCATCTGCTGCACGGAGTTGGGATTGTCGAGATTTGTCATATCCTGCATTTTGGAAGTCAGACGGTCACGGCTTTTACTGTCGATTTCAATAGCCTCTTTTACAAGAACCATATCCACGCCTATACCACGGTCATTGATTTCTTCGCTCACATGGTATTCATCCCAAATCCTATCCGGCACAGGAAAACGGGACAGCTTTGCCTGGATGCCCATCTCCGTCTCCACGTCACGGAGGTTGTACGCCTTAAACTGCTGCCATTTTTCCATATCATGCTGTGGCAGATTTCTTGTACGGCCACCGTTTGTCTTGGTCGGCGCACAGGGAACGCAGAAGTATTTGATTAAGGATTTACCCTCAGTCAGCTTCTGTTTTTCCAGTCCAAGCACAGCACCGACACCTTCAAGGGAAAGAGGCAAACCCAGGGTTGCCGACCAAATCATGGTGCAGTGCCAGCTTGCCGGATTTAAGTAACGGGCGCACTCCTGTGACAACGGATGATTGTCATGGAACGGGTCAAGGCTTACACCCATATCAGATAAGTACCTGGACAGACACACCCTCTCAAAAGCAGCATTAAACGCGGTTTTTATAACGGCATCATCGGTCAGTGCCTCAATAATCTCTGCCGGGATTTTCTCCCCACAGGCAAGGTCGACCACCTGCACCGCACCACCGTCCACGGCATAGCCGAACAGCAATATTTCAAAATCCTCGCTCTCTGCGTATTTGTAAACACCACATTTTTGCAGATTGACCGAGGAGAAGGTTTCAATATCAATACTTAATACTTTCATAGCACATTCCTTTCTATGACAAAGGCGGCAGAAGAATATCCTCCGCCGCCCGTCATGTTTACTCGGTCACATCTTCATTCTGTGCAGCCTTTTTCTGCTTACGCTTTTCACGGAAGGCTTTGACCTTCTTAACGATAAAGCGGATAACCTCACATACCGTCCACACGATGCCGTTGATGGCAAGACCGTAGATCAGGCAGAAAAGCACAATCACATCGACCTGTTTCATAAATTCGTATAATTCGTTCATATCGTTTTACCTCGTATTTCGTAATTTTCGTTTGAGGCAGACGGTGGTATTTCACACCGCCTGCCAGGGGTTACACTTAAGCCAGGAAATCGTCATCCTCAACAGTGGAGAAGTCATCGGTTGCGGAAGTACGGCCGCAGAGATACTCACCGTCACGGATTTTCTGGATGTTGCCAAGACCACAGGCAACACCGCGATTGCCGTTGGAGTTTAATGCATAGAAGTTCAAGGACACTCTCGCATAACAGCCGGAGTAGACCTCGTCACGGTCAAGGA
>JAYFPL010000111.1:0-6453 GCA_034927775.1 Anaerovorax sp.
ATCCTTTACAACGACTTCATATCCAAGTTTCATTGCAGCCCTGCAGGCTGCCGCCACTTCTAAAGTCATTTGTTGACAAGCAGCATCATAACCTTGACCTCCACTTCTTGTTTCACACCAACTAGTTACACCAGTCACGCCTTCCAAATCAGCGCTAATAAATACTTTCATTTCTTACCCTTTCGTTTACATACTATAAAAACTCTTTTAGCGCAAAGACTTCCTTACCTCTAATACCCATTACAGTCTCTGCATGAAAAATAGAACTTATACTCGCTTCTTCCACAGCTTCTGCAGTTGCTTCAAACACCTTATCCATAACGTCATCATGAAACATTTTAGTTTCAATAATGTTCTTTTCACTATAATGAGGCATAATATTGGTATTAGAAAATGCAATTGCAATATCTCCACTACCGTTTCCAAGGAATGAACCAGTTCTACTTAAAGCAACAGTTGCTCTTTTTGCAACACGTTTCAACTGTCTCTCATTAAGAGGAATATCCGTTGCTATTACAATAATAACCGACCCTTTTTCCACCTTACTTTTTAATACTATATTTTCGGTATTAATCCTTCTCCCATCTATCACTAAATTTCCGCTCATTCCAAAATTAGACATTAAAATTGTTCCAATTGTATAATCTTTATTATCACATGATACAAGCCTTGAAGCGGATCCAATTCCGCCTTTTACACCTAAACAACACATACCAGTACCTGATCCAACAACACCTTCTTCAAATACATTATCACAATTTTTTATTGCTTGTAGTACATCTTCTTCTGTAACATGCATCCCTCTAATATCATTTAATTCACCATCATTACATTCTGTAACGACACAATTTACTGTTCCTGTTGTCGTTCCTATGTCTTCATTATCATTTAGCATATATTTCGTTAATGCATTAATTGCAGTCCCAACAGCAAATGTATTTGTCATAATAATTGGTGTTTCAATGGTTCCTAATTCTTCAATTTGAACTAGACCAACACTTTTTCCAAATCCATTTATTACAGAACTTGCAGCTAATACCTTATTTTTAAAAAGATTCCCTGTATGTGGTAAAATTGCTGTTACCCCTGTATTGATATCTTTTTCTTTATTTCTTAAAGTTACGTGTCCAACTTTTACACCCGGAACATCTGTAATTAGATTTCCTTCCCCTTTTTTAAATCTGCTATGAATACTAACTTCACAGTCTTTGGGTAAACCCATTCTTAAACCTCCTCTTTTCAGAAAAAAGTATGTAACAGTTAATATTATTTATTTTCTGCCTTTAACTTCTTATCAAATATAAAGTAAACAACTGCTCCAATGGCAGGCACTATTAATCCAACTATGGCAGTAATAGGGTCTTCAATTAGAGTATTAACCATTAATCCTGCAAACAGCCCAATTGTAATAATAACAGTAACCGGATATCCCCAAGCTTTATATGGACGCTCAAGATTCGGGTATTTCTTTCTGTAAATAATTACTGCTACTACACATAATACATTAAATAACATTCCAGCAAATACTACTAAAGCCGTTAATTGATCTAAGTTTCTTAATAAGACTAACACAATAGCAATCACTGCCTGTGAAACCAAAGCAGCTGTCGGAACATTGTATTTAGGATGTAATTTCCCATGGCTCTTAAAGAAATGACCTTCCTCTGCCATTGCATAATAATAACGAGGAAATGCGATAATCATTCCATTTAAAGCACCAAAAATAGCAACTAACATTGTTGCAAGTACTAAACCTCCACCAATATCACCAAATATACGTTTTGCTACTTCTGTTCCTAGATATAAATTACCACCCTCAATCATACTTACTACTTCTGAATGTGGAAGAACTTTATATAATGCAAAGTTAAATAACGTATAAATAACAGTAATGGCACCTATACCAATAATTAATGCACTCGGTAGATTTTTAGCCGGATTTTTCATTTCTTCAGCAACACAATTTAAATTAGTCCAACCTTCATATGCCCATAATGTTGCTACGGTAGCAAAAGCAATCATACCAATCATTGAACCAAAGTTAACGGCTCCGCTACCAGCAGGAATTAGACTTAGATCCGGGGATTCCTCACCCATTAAGATTGCTCCTAAAATAATAATAACAATAGGAATTAATTTTGCGACCATCGAAATATTCTGTAATATAGTCCCTTGCTTAATCCCAAGTGAATTATATGCAGTTAATGCAATAATCAACACGATAGCAATTACTTTTATTGTCGTATCTGACAATAAAAAGTAACCTCGTAATGCAGTTGGTAATGCAATCGCCAATGCAGAAATGGATCCAGCACCACTAAGCAGCCAACTTGTAAAGCCAAACATATAACCAACAACCGGATTATATGCTTCATTTAAATAAATAACCATTCCGCCTGATTTCGGACAAGAAGCTCCTAATTCAGCAAAGCATAATCCTCCAAGTATTGATACAATTCCACCAATTACCCAACATAGCAATGCTAAGCCCATACTCATTTCAGTACGTTCCAATACATAGGAACCTAAATAAAAAATGCCTGAACCAATCATAATTCCGCCAATGATGCTAACACCACCAAAGACTCCAATTTCTTTTTTGAAGCCAACCTCATTAACTACTTCATCAACATTGTCTTTCGACCTCATAACGTTTCCTCCTTAATATATTTTCGTCTAAAATTATATAAAGCAAAAACAATGCCAATTTATAGCTATTAAAAAATGATAAATTTTACGTATTCTAGGTAATTAAATTCTTTTTTTATCCTATTTAAACCCATTAAACACATATATACTCTCTTTAAATGATCCCATTTATTAAATTGTCTGTAGTATTCATTGATCTTTTTCCCAAATTCCACTGTCAATTTAAAAAACATGATTGGTACCATATTTGCAATATTAGGTATTAATCTTTATAAATCAGGAGGTACGAATCAAATGAAAGATATTATTACTGTCAACGAGCAATTAATTCAACGTGAAATGAACTTTTGGAATGTGCCCGGACTTTCTTTGAGTATTGTAAAGAAGGGACAAGAACCTTATTCAAAAGCCTTTGGTTGGAGAGATAAAGAAAATCAATTAGAAGCAACGGATACTACACTTTTCGGTATAGCTTCCTGCTCAAAAGCCATGACTTCAGCAATCATTGCAATGCTGGTGGCTGAAAAAAAATTAGATTATGATACGCCAATCGCAAACTATATTCCAAAATTTGCGTTACTAGATGAAAGAGCAACAAAGCAAGTGACGCTTCGTGATATGCTTTGTCACAGAACAGGGCTTGGTGGACATGATGCAATATGGCCTGTACCTAAAACTTTAAAAGAATTTTCCGAGGTTTTCCCACATCTTCAACCTAGCGCGCCCTTTAGAAGCAAAGCACAATACAGCAATATTATCTATGCAATGATCGGTTATATTGCAGAATCAGTATCAGATAAATCTTGGCCTAATATAATGAAAAAATATTTATTCAAACCATTAGCTATGACATCAACAAATTGTCTAGCAGAAATCATGGTTGATTCTAACAATTTTGCTCATCCTTACCAAGTATTAGATGGGACACTAACCAAACTTCCTGTTTGGAATGTAGATGTAGTAGCACCCGCAGCATCCGTTAACAGTACAGGAGCTGATATGTGTAAATGGTTAACTTTTTTAATAAATAAAGGTAAAACAAAGGATGGGGTTCAATTAATTCCGGAAAATATTTTTAAAACCATGCATACTAAACAAATAGATTTCAAAGACGCTATAGAAGATGCAGAATTATATCCTACGGACGGCTACGCCATGGGATGGCAAACTGGCAAATATAGAGGCAAATCAATTTGTAAACATATGGGTAAAATAGAGGGATATAGTTCAATACAAGCTTTTATGCCTGATGATAATATTGGAATTTCAATTATGATGAATCTTCATTCACCAGCCGTTTCCATTACCCATACCATCCTTTATATAATAATCGACTCCTTATTAAATCTTCCTCCAATCGATTGGACTTGGAAGTTTAGAGATGACAAAAAACCTACAGCAGACGATTATAGAGATTGTCACGTTGACATATTCCACTCAATGTTCCCAGATGCAGTTGTAAATGATATACCTTCACACCAATTTCTTGCATCATGTAAATATCATTCCTATGAAGGCACATACTATAACCCTGGATATGGTTCATTAACAATAAAATCTTGCAACGACAAGCTATATATGCAGTACCGAGATATGCATTTACCTATGGTTCCTTATTGGAGTGGTAATTTTAAAATAGATAATATAAAAGAAGATATATTAACAATGTCCATTCCACTCTCGTTTATTTATAACAATAATAAAAAAAGCATAGGTATAAAAGTCCGTTTTGAACCTTTAGTTGATGATATCATATTTCTTAAAAAAAATTAACCTACACTTGATTGATAAATTGAATGCCTTTTTTTGTAATTTGCATACCGCAGCGACCACGTTTTATAGATATAAAACCCTCTTTTTCCAATGATGACAATATACTGCGTAGTTTACCATCACTAATTTTAACACCTTGCAAATTTAGGCTTCGAATAATCGCACTACGGCCAATGCCATGAAAAGTTTGGGTTCCTTCACAAATTTGAATTAAAATCTTTCTAGAAAGGGTATTTACATCAATTGGAATAAAATCAACAACAGGCAAACTTTCCTTAGTAGAGCATGTTGGTTTGGAAAAATCAACATTAACTCTGCTATTTTTTTCGTATAAATATTCTGGAAATTTCCCAAGTGTTTTATAGTAAAGTCCGGCATTTTTAAGTTGTCTGATATTACCTGGCCATTGATATTCTACTAATAATTTTTTTTCATCTTCCGTAACATTTGAAAATGTTCTTCCAAGAAAAAATTTCAATAAAGGCAAAATATCATCTTTTCTTTGACTTATTGATTTTAAAAATATAGGGATGACATTTAATCTGTAAAATAAGTCCGCACGAAATTTTCCTTTTTCTACTGCATCTTCTAATATCGAATTAGTTGCTGCAATAATTCTAATATCTACATCAATAACCTTTTCACTCCCAATCCTCATTATTTGTTTTTCTTGAATCGCACGCAGTAATCTGGTTTGAAGATTTGCAGAAATGTCCCCTATCTCATCCAAAAATAAAGTTCCTGTGTGTGCTTGTTCAAAAAATCCAACTTTTCCGTTTTTTTGTGCTCCTGTAAAAGACCCTCGCTCATATCCAAATAATTCACTTTCAAGTAAAGTCTCGGGTATTGCCGCACAATTCACAGCGACAAAAGGTGCGTTACTTCTATTTGAATAATTGTGTATAGATTGCGCGATTAATTCCTTCCCCGTTCCACTTTCCCCTCTTATCAATATCGTATGATCTGTCTTTGCAACTTCCTTTGCAATATTAATACTTTCAGCCATTGAATTAGATTCAAAAATGATATCTCGAAAGGTGTATTTCGCAACCAATCCTTTCTTAGCATTATAATTTTTCAAATTAATTTCGATATCGTGCAAGGTTTTTTCACTTTGTAAATTTAGTAAATACCCTACAGGTTCATCCATTAACTTTATTGTAATCTTTTCAAATATATAGTTTTCATCTGCAATTATAAATGGTTGGTTTTGAAAGTCTTCTCCCTTTATAAGAGCATTATCAATGCATTCAAATTTCGAATTAACATTTGTTTCAAAGATTGAATTGGCTTTATCATTAAAATAAACTACTTCAAGTTTTTCATTTAACATGATTATCGCCGCCAAAGAATGATCCACAACACGATTCAATAATTTTCCCTTAAGATAACTATTGTAATAATTATCATGGTAGTCCGTATTTGGCTCAACGATTGTATGTAGATGCCGAATCAAATTTCGATTTATTACATCATTATCTAAATCGAGTTTTCTCATTAACTTTAATAACGTATCAAAGCTTATTTCTCGATAACCTATGTTAATAATTTTTTTAATATTTTTAGGCACCAAATTTTCTTCATTCGGAGTAATCGCATATTTAATTTTATTATATTCACCACTTGCGAGCAATTCCTTATCATACGGGATTAAATTCAAGTGACTGATGCCTAATTCATAAAGTGTATAAGTCGTTTGAATTGTTGTTTCATATGTATCATTTACAACCAGCACCTTCGTATCCTTAGGAATTTCCAACATAGCATGTAAGAATTCCTTTCTTATGCTTCTCCCTAGTAATAGTAATTTATAGAAATTTGATATATGATTTTTAAGTGAAAAAATCATATCCTCATAAACCATAAGATAGGCATCAGCTTCAATTTGCTCATTCGATGACATCTCACTCATAAAAAAACTTTTTATTTCTATGTAGCCTTCAAATATATGGTATAAAGTATCTTCTAGGTATGCAATAACCCCTTGATTCTCCCTATTTTTATATATAAGTGCAATCTTTTTCACTACAT
>JAYFPL010000016.1:0-1729 GCA_034927775.1 Anaerovorax sp.
CTTTTTTAATTTGCTCTAAAACCTGATTCAGAATATAAGTTCTATGATTTAAATAACAACCAAATAGCTGGCTTAATTTCACTTTATTCCCATTCTGCAAGTCAAATGTATATGCGTATCTCATGGTGTTTCCATGAGCCCCGCCCATATAGGCATACTGATCAAAATAAAGGCTAAGTATGCAGCCGCTATTATATGTTATTTCATACGCCACGTAAGCAGCAAATGGATTCATTGGAAAACCATTTGCTGTATTGAACTTATACTGCTCTACTGCCATATTGTACAACTCTGTTGTAACATAATACTGATATTCCAATGCTCTTGTTTTATAAAAACGATTTATGTCATTTAAAGCCATGATATAAAAGCTTGAATAAAATTGAGGATACTCGATTCGATAAACCAAAACGGTAGTTCCATCATATTCCATTTTTTCTTCTAAAACCATATTTTTTACTGTAACAACACTTTTTTGCAAACGATTACCTCCTTTAATATAGTATTTGAACCGTAAGTGCATTTGTCTGAGGCGGTATGCTTGCCGTTTGAAAGCTTGCACGCTCAATCCGTACAAATTGGCCTGGCCTTATCGCTCTTATCGAAATGCGATTCCCGTATCGACCTCTTAGCTTTGTTGTTTCACTAATTACATATCTTATTTGGCTGTAAATATCATCCTCATATCCGGTTAATAAATAATAAAAACCATTGTAATTTTCTACGCTTAACACGTGACCCTCTTCTATGATGGAAAATTCATTTTCTTTCACAACATTAATTCGGTATGCTCTAGCTTGTGGAGGATTGCTTCTTGTCATTGCAGAAGAAAAAACGGCATCTATGACCATATCCTCTTTTAGATTCCTTAATCCTATTCTGCGTCCAAATTGATCTCTGATTATCGTATTTCTTCCCACCAGTAAAATTAAAAAATTTTCATCTGTGACTTGGTCATTTTCAACACTATCATAAGTAATGGTAACATAGCCGGTTCCGTTTTGAATAAAGATGGAACTGATAACTGCATTTTCTACCTGCATTGTATTGCTTCTTGCATTCATTTTTTCTACCTCATAACTTTGATGCTTTATGAATTGTAAACTATATACTATGTATATTAGTTTTTGAGAAAAAGGTTCATATAAAAAAAATGGACTCTTATTGAGTCCATTTTATCTTTGCATTTTTTTATTTAAATACTTCTGCATCCGTCCTCTTACCTATAAACCGAACAAACAGGGCAATTCCTAAAATACCAATCGGGAGTAATACAAATGCTTTTAAATGAAGGAATCCTACCAACAAATAGCCTATGATTGCACACACGGCTGGGACAAGTGCATATGGTATTTGCGTTCTCACATGATGTAAAATATCACATCCTGAAGTTGAAGAGGATAAAATACTTGAATCGGAAATTGGAGATGTCTGATCTCCAAAAATACATCCGGATAAAGCAGCTGCGATTGTTGCAATCACTAACGGTGAATTGGTCGGATCCTCAGCATATGCAATTGCCAATGGAATTGCAAGCGGAAAAATAATCGGCATTGTTCCCCATGATGTTCCTGTACTGAAAGAAATTAAACAGGAAATAACGAATACAATTGCAGGAATAAAGCCTCCTTGAATATTGGAAGACATAATATGAATTAAGTAATCAGCAGTTCCCATGTCATTGATTACACCACCTACTGCCCAAGCTACTGCTAATATCATCATTGCT
>JAYFPL010000081.1:0-6654 GCA_034927775.1 Anaerovorax sp.
GTCGGCGGCGTGGCGGGTCATGTTTTTCAAGGCAAGATGCAAAACTGTTACAGCACCGGCAATGTCGCGGGTGCAAGATATGTCGGTGGTGTGGCAGGGAACGTTACCAGTGATACTCTGCAAAATTGCTACAGTACCGGTAGTGTGACCGGCACCGATGAATATGTGGGCGGCATAGTGGGTATTTTCAGTGGTGGCACAAGTGGCACAATGAAAAACTGTGTGGCGCTAAACCCTTCCATCAACGTAGGAGAATACAATTTCGGGCGCATGGCGGGTAGAATCTCATCTGGCACTCTCTCGAATAATTATGCCTTCAGCCGTATTCCCGGCACATGGGAAAATAAAGGTTCCGGCGCAAAAGACGGCGCGGATATCACTATGCAAACCCTGTTTACTAGCAGCTTCTGGACGGCGGCGGACAACTGGGATAGCGCTTCTTGGGACAGCGGCATTTGGACATTTGCCGACGGCAAGCTGCCGTTGCTACAAGGACTTGCAGGACAAAACGGCGACGGCGGACTATATCTGACGGCGCGGGATATTCAGTATGCCACAGTGAGCACGGCCCCTCTCACTTATAATGGCAATGAGCAAATTCCAACCATTACCTTTGACGACGAAACGCTGATAAAAGACACGGATTATACCGTCTCTTTCACCAGCACGGATGGCAGCGGTACCAGTTCGGGTACAAATTCCGGAACGGTGACCCTGACTATTACTGGAATCGGTAGCTTTTACGGCATAAAAAATCTTACCTACACCATAGAAAAAAAGCCAATTACCATCACGCCCAACTCCGGACAGAGCAAAAAATATGGTGGGGTCGAACCGATCTTAATCTTTGCAAATGACGGTGGTTTGGCTCCAGGGGCTTTCACCGGCAAGCTCACTCGTGCGGCAGGTGAAAACGTGGGAACCTATGCCATTTCCCTTGGTAGCGTGAGCGCTGGCGACAACTATGAGCTTTCCCTTGCTTCGAGCACGGTCAATTTCACCATTGAACAGGCTAAGGTGCAGAGCATCACTGCGATCGTAGACAATATAAACAAAACCGCATATGAAATGTGCAGCGTCGCAACTGCACAAGCGGTAATAGATTCGCTGGGACTACCATCAAGTATGAGCGTTACCACTGATGGCGGAACGGCAACGCTACCCATCACATGGTCGACTGCCACCGCCTACAATATTAAGGGCACAGAATACGCTGTGATCGGTACGCTCACCGGCAACGAAAACATAGACGTAAATAGCATAATCAAGAGTATAACTGTCACGGTCACGCCGGTTACAGCGGTGAATCCGGCCTTCAGCGATACGCTGGCGGTCATAAATAGTGACAGCTCTGCGACGGCGGCTGAGTTGGGAGGCACCATCCTGCCTGCAAGCGGCAGCATAACCGTTGAGGGTGTGAGCGTTGCCTATACCATCCACTGGAACGGCGGCGAAACACTGGATAGAACCGCGGTAGGCAACGAGCAGACCTTTACCGGAGCAATTAGCTATGACTCCGTTCCGGCATGGCTAACCTTGCCAAGCGACCTCACAGTCAGCCGCAAGGTAACGGTCATGGATAAAACGTTGGTAACCATCGGCGGTATCACCACGCCAAATAAAGCCTACGACGGCACTTTCTATGCACCTACCGGCATGGTGATTTGCAGCCACAGCTTTCCAACAAATCAACTGGAATGGCTGTATGAATCTACTGACGGCCTAGGCTACAGCAGCAGCACCGCACCCACAAACGCAGGCGCATATAAGTTGACCATTTCCGTGCCGGAGAGTAATGTCAACTATGCAGGCAGCGAGATGTTCACTTTCACCATCGAAAAGCGGCAGATTACTCTTGCCGCTGATCATAAATTGGTTATTAAGGGCAGTAGCCTGCCGGAGCTTACCTATACAGTAGGCAATTTGGCTTTCGGCAAGACCAAAGCGGACGCTTTGAGCTCCGAGCCGGTACTGGCTTGCCCGACCTTCGATGGCAATACACCCGGCAGTTACGCCATTACCCTTATAGGCGGAACGGCAAAGGATAACTACACCATCACGACCCGTACGAACGGTATCCTTACCGTTGCGCAGCAGACTTATACCGGCGGTGGCGGAAGCTCCTCAGACAGAAGCCCCATTATCGTTACTCTGCCAGCAGCCGACAATCCTAATTCTCCTACACAGGGGGAAATCAAGGTTCCAGGCACAGTGGATAGTGAGGGGAACATCACAGTGAACATTACTAATAAAACCGTGACCGACGCCTTTGAGAAGGTACTGGCTCATGCCAAGAAAAATGGCAACGAGCAAAACGGCATCACCCTGGTACTTCATGTGGACGCTGGCAGTAAGACCGCATCCAATGTTACGGTCTATTTGCCAAAGGCAGTGCAGGATACCATTATTACAAAAAAAATAGTTAACATCGTTATTGCGGTAGACAATCCCGACATCAAAATTAGCATAGATTTAGCGGCTGTAACAGAAATCAACAGGCAGGCAAAATCTGATATCAGCATAACCGCCACCCGCATGAACAGCGGCAATCTGACCGGAGAAGCGAAAAAAGCTATTGGCAGCCGCCCGGTGTTCAACCTCAAAATGAACTACGGCAGCGGCAAACAGGTACAGAGTTTTGGCTCCGGCAGCGTATCGGTCACCATCCCCTACACCCTCGGCGCAAATGAAAAATCCGGGAATGTGCAGGCGGTCTATGTGGACGCCAAGGGCAAGGTACACTGGCTCATAAACTCGGTCTATGACAGTGTGGAAAAGGAACTGCACTTTAGTACCGATCATTTTTCCACCTACGGCATCGGCTACAATCAGACCAATACCGCATTGACAGACATTGCAGACCATTGGGCAAAGGAAGATATTGAGTTTGTGGTAAGCGGTGGATTGTTTAGCGGCACTTCCGCCACCATCTTCAGCCCGAACACAACCATGACAAGAGGAATGTTTGTCACGGCGTTGGGTCGGCTTGCAAACACCGATGTGAGCGGCTACAAAAAGAGCAGCTTCACCGATGTAAAGGACGATGCCTACTACATGGGCTACATTGAGTGGGCAAGCAAGAACAATATCGTAAACGGTATCGGTAATGGGAAATTTGCCCCCGATCAGTCCATCACCCGTGAGCAGATGGCGGTCATCATGCAAAGCTACACTAAGGCAATCGGATTTACTCTGCCAAAGGTTCATGTGGAAAACACCTTTGCCGACAACAGAAAAATCAGTGCCTATGTCAAGGATGCCGTGAAGCAGATGCAGATGGCAGGGGCAATCAGCGGCAAAAACGGCAACAAATTTGACCCACAAGGTACTGCTACTCGTGCCGAGGTTTCCGCAGTGCTAAAGAGATTTGTAGAACTTGCAATCAATACAGACACCGCCGAGGGCTGGACAGTCAATGACAGCGGCAAGTGGATGTATTATGAGAATGGCAAGGCTGTTACAGGCAAGAAAAACATTGACGGCACAACCTATATCTTTGACCAGTACGGTGTGACAGGGGATGTTCCCAAAAACAGAAAATATAAGACCTATACTGTTCAAAAGGGTGACAACTTCTGGTTGATTGCTTACAAACAGGGCTGCACCATGGGCGAGCTTGAGCGGCTGAACAATAAGAGTAGATTTGCCCTGATTCATCCGGGTGATGTGCTGCGTGTACCAGAAGGAGTAAACTGAGGGTTCCCTTTCTAAAGCGCTAAGTTTAACAACTGCAAGATGAATACTTATAGAGAAGCAAGTGCAAATACCTGTACAAACGAAAAAAACAAGGGCGGAAACCGTGATCGGTTACCGCTCTTGTTTTTTCCGTACAATACGTAAGGGATTTAAGAAGGTACGATGCTAGTTTAAACCTCCGACAGGTTAATGTTTACTTTGCAACGTTTTCCATAAAACGCTGGAGAAGCAAAGTGTTCGGCGGAATAGCCACCCACGATCCCCTTTTCCGAAGCCCATACCACCGCGTCATAATAATATTTGCCGTTTTTCACATCGGCAAAGGTGGTGCCCTTTGTAGCTTTAGGGCTGTTCTCCATTCGCCAGAGAATAGTGACGATCATGCCCCTGGTGGTTTTTGCGTTGGGGCTGAATGCCGTGTCTTTCGTACCCTGCATAAGATTGTTTGCGGAAACATAGCGAACCGCGTCATAGAACCAGTTGCTTGCTTTTATGTCGCTGTACGGATTCACCCATGAGCCAGTTTTCGCGGTACCTACGACATAAAGTGAGAAATGATTGACTTTGAAGGTTGCCAGCTTGGCGGTCGGGTCATAGCTGCACGGCACTTCGCTCATTGTTCCGTCCTTCGTCAGATACCAAACGTTAACATCCTCGGCTTTTTCTCCTGATTTTAATTCATATGGCAGGGAAATTGTCGCCGTTCCTTTTCCAAAGTTTGTTATGCTTTTATTTCCGGCAGTAACTGTGAAAGAAAATACAATCTTTCCGGGATGCTTATCCTTATGCTATTCGGAAACATCTTTGATTTCTACTATATCTACATATTGATGGGCTTTGACAATCTCATCCCACTCAAAGGTAGTGTCAATGATTGCCTTTATATGTCCCTTCTCTATGAGTTCAACTACGAATTCCAATGCCTTATCTGTATTCTTGGCACTCCCCATTACAGATGCATAGGTACCATCTGATTTAAGTACCTTTTTACAAGTAGATTTCTTATACAATCCAACTGCATCAAATACCATATCATACTTTTCATTACAAGAGACAGAAAGCTATCACTTCATCATCAATTCCGTACTGTGATATTGCATCTCCTACATCTTCAATAACACCAGCACATTCAAAACCAAGTACTGGATACTTCTTAGGTCTCAATAGTCCACTATGGGATCGTGCCAATATAGGGTCTGCTGCCCTCATACGAATATCCCCATGAGTTACTGAAGTAGCAACAATTCGAATCAAGACTTCTTTTGACTTAGGTGCTGGCTTATTTATTGTCGTATAGGTCAGTACTTCTGGTCCACCATACGAATAATAAACAATTGCTTTCATCATACCGTTCTTTTCCTTTCTATACAGACCCTCTAAGTCGGGTATTTTGCGTTTATAGAGAAGCAAGCTCGGACAGCACAGACATACACCCAAGATATCCGCCTTTACATTAGCTTCAGAGTCTCTCAATACCGCTATCCCTAGATTATACCAACAGCGCTATTATTTGTCTGGTCCTTACATATATCATTATCTGTGTTTGGAAAGCCAATTCGTCTTTACAGTTCCAGGCATACTTTACCTTGGAAATCCTGTATCGGATGGTATTTGCATGTTGATGTTTTTTCGCAGCTACTGCATTCACATCTCCATTGCATGCAATATATTCAACAAGAGTTTCTTTCAAACTATCACAGCTGTTACTTGCACCTGTGTTCTCTATCAATAAATCTAATGATGCCAAAAATGCACGAGTTTCCTTGGTCCTTGCAGACGGGCAAAGCATGCGATCCAATCCTGTATCGTCAAAACTAAGCATGGTCTTATTATTCAGAATACAAGTGATATTAGAGTACATTGCTTCTCGTAATGCATCCTGAATCACAAGATAATTACCCTGCGTGGAGCTAATACCTATACGAAAATCATCATTGATATCAAAAAATTTTTCAAGAAACTTTTTGCTGAAACTTTTATCAATCGAATCAGGATCTTTCGCAGTAAATATGTGAAATATCCCCCTTTTATATGGGAGAAATGTGTATTTTACATTTTCATGCATTCTCTTTTGTATGGCCAGTTCTTCAGTATAAATTTTCATATTATTATTCCCAAATGAATTATACTTCAGTTTAAGCGTATCCGGGATTTCGGTATCATAGCCTGCAAGGGAAATATACGCACAAAATACTATATTATCTTGAAGAAATGGATCAAGCTGCAAAATCATTTCGCGAAGTTTTCTATCTCCAATGGTATTATCATACAGTAATGAGGAAAAAATGTATTGGGAATGTTCAGCGCTTGCACGACGGACCTCTGTCTTGATTACAAACAGCACGTCATCGACGAACAAATCGCTGAAAAAAATAATCGGTACATTGTGTTCGTTTGAGCATTCTTTGATATCGTCTGATACATCACTGAAATATATATCCTTTATTACAATTGCTGTGACTTTGTTCCTGATTAGTGTTTTAATACAGCTTTTTGCAGACTCCGGTTTGTCTTTAACAACAGCGAGTGTGGTAACAACAAATTCTCCTTTAGCGAAGTTTTTCGTAATATCGGATCCTGATTCCCATTCGAAGAATCCCGTACTTGTTACTGGTTCATTTATCCCATTGAACCCAGACACAACTCTAAAATTGGAAAACTCCGGTATGGCCAAAATATCTCGTAATAAAACCATAATCTTTACCTCCCTCAATAATTATATATTATGTTTGTAAACATTACAAAACATTGTTTTGAGATTTGTAACGCTACCAATAGCAAGTGTTACATCAGGCTGATATGCTCAATATAAGATATAACTAAAGACTCTAAAGGAGACCAACTATGAATAGTCAATAGAAAAATCTAAAAATTTTAAAGTAGTTTTGAACTAAAAAAGTGTACAGAAAATAAAGCATCAAAGAGGTGCTTTCTAAAAATTAAATATAGTTGATAGGT
>JAYFPL010000037.1:0-42010 GCA_034927775.1 Anaerovorax sp.
ATCAAAGTTTTACGAAATTGCAGTGAAAAAAACGAAGCCGGCACCTGAATTTTCTATGACAAAGCTGACAAATACATTTATGGCAACAGAGCTTCGAACTTATCTGGATGAATACCAGCCGGATATTATCGTATGTACTCATGTGTTGTCGTCGGCTATGATTAGTATATTAAAAGAGCGAAGAGAATGTAAAAGCATTACTGTTGGAGTGGTAACGGACTTTACAGTTCATCCTCTTTGGGAAGAAACACGTCACTTAGACTATTACGTAACTCCAAGTGAATTATTAGAATACCAAATGGCACACAAAGGCTTGGATGTAAAGAAAATGCTTCCTTTTGGGATTCCAATCAAGCCAGAGTTTTCGAAAAGTATAAAACAAGAAGAGGCCAGAGCACAATTGGGTCTAGATTTATATAAACCGACTATGCTTTTGATGAGCGGAAGCATGGGTTACGGAAAAATTGATCTATCGCTTAAAAAAATAGATAATTTGTATTTTGATTTTCAAATTATTGTTGTATGCGGCAATAATAAAAGAATGTATAAGAAAATTAGCAAAATGCAGTCACAATTAAAAAAGAAAATCCAAGTATATGGGTATGTGGATAATGTTTATTTGATGATGGATGCAGCTGATTGCATTATTACAAAACCGGGCGGGATTACTTCGTCGGAAGCTTTGGCAAAAGGTTTGCCTATGGTAATGGTAAATCCGATTCCCGGTCATGAACAGCGAAATGCTGAGTTTATGCTGAATAATGGATTGGCTTTGTATGCCACAAAGTCGTTTCCGATTGATGAGGCGCTTTTTTCTCTATTTAAGCATCCGGAAAGAGTACAAGATTTACGGCATACAATAAGCTTGTATGGGAAAAAACATGCGGCACAAAGATTGTGTGAGTTTTTACTGGAAGAAGTAGGAAGAGATGCATCCTGATCCATTGGTCTAGGATGCATTTTCGTTATAGAAAGGAAAGCTATGGAAGAAAAACAGATTGCAGTGATATCTTTTACCAAAAATGGTGCGTCAACTGCCAGAAAGATTGTAGAGTCTTTAAAAAAAGACGGCTATGATCCGATTGCTTATGGGAAGAAAAACTTTTCTGACGAAATGGGGCTCCTATGTTTAGAACAGAGTCTGAGTGAATGGACGAAAGAGCATTTTTCAAAGGAAGCATTAATTTTTGTTGGAGCAACCGGAATTGCAGTACGAGCCATTGCCCCGTATATAAAGGGGAAGACGGTAGATCCTGCAGTCATTGTTGTTGATGAAAAAGGTACGTACGTAATCTCTTTACTATCGGGACATATCGGAGGAGCCAATCGTCTTTCTGCAAAAATTGCATTAGAGCTTGGAGCAATACCAGTGATTACAACGGCAACGGATATTAATGGAAAATTTGCAGTCGATCAGTGGGCAAAAGAGCAGAACCTTTTTATAAGCAGTATGAAATTGGCAAAAAAGATTGCAGCAGCTTTATTGGAAGAAAAAAAGGTTGGATTTTTTAGTGAGTTTCCAATAATAGGTGAAGTACCTCCGGAGTTGGAACAAGGAAAACGGAGTGATCTCGGTATCGTTGTTACAGGCAAAGAAAGAATAGATATTTATAATGAAACCTTATATTTAGTACCTCGATGTTATGTTTTGGGAATCGGATGCCGTAAAGATACCCCTTATGAAAAACTAGCGGAATTTACCGATGAAATATTAAAAAGAGAAAATATTCGCTGGTCTGCCATTGACAGAGTTGCTACGATTGATATAAAACAAGAAGAGAAGGGATTAATTGCACTATGTGAAAAGCATGCCCTTCCGTTTGAGGTGTATAGTGCGGAAACCCTGTCTTCACTAAAAGGTAACTTCACTCCGTCAAAATTTGTGAGTTCCATTACTGGAGTGGACAATGTTTGTGAACGTGCGGCGGTGAAAGCAAGTGGAGGAAAAATAATTCTTAAAAAAGAAGCAAAAGATGGGATGACCATTGCAATTGCAAGCAAAGAGATTTCTATACAAATCTAATAACAAATTAATAATAAGGTCTTGATCGTATTCGTTATTATATAAATACTGATGGCATTAGAAAGAAAGGAACAGAACATGGATATGTTGAAAAGAGCAAGAAGATTGCGTATGGATGGCAGAGTGAGAACAATGGTACGTGAAACAAGGATGAGTAAATCCGGATTGATTTATCCGATTTTCGTAGAGGAAGGAAAGGGCATTATTAAAGAGATTACAGCTATGCCGGGACAAAAACGTTATAGTCTGGATACCTTGCCGCGTGTATTGGAAGAGGTTGCAGAGGCTGGTGTAGAGAGTGTTATGTTCTTCGGTATTCCTGAGCATAAGGATGAGTGCGGAAGTCAGGCCTATGCAGAACACGGTATTGTACAAGAAGCATTTCGTGTTGCAAAAAAAGAAGTACCGGAACTTTATTATATCGGTGATGTATGCATGTGTGAGTATACATCCCATGGACATTGCGGTATTATAAAAGGCGATTCCGTAGACAACGATAACACCTTGCCGCTGCTTGCAAAAACTGCGGTTTCCCAGGTTGAAGCTGGAGCAGATATGGTTGCACCATCAGATATGATGGATGGCAGAGTTCGTGCAATTCGAGATGCCTTGGATGAAGCCGGATATATCGATACGCCGATTATGTCGTATGCTGCAAAATATGCTTCTGCTTTTTACGGCCCGTTTCGTGAAGCAGCCGGTTCCGGTAATTTTAAAGGAAACCGAAAAACGTATCAAATGGATTATCACAATCGAAGAGAAGCACTGAAGGAAGTGTATACTGATTTAGAAGAAGGTGCTGATATCATTATGGTGAAGCCGGCTTTATCATATCTTGATATCATTCGAGAGATTCGAGATCGTGTCGATGTTCCGGTAGCCGCTTACAGTGTCAGTGGAGAGTATGCAATGATGAAAGCTGCTGCTCTAGCTGGTATGGTTGATGAAATGGCAATAGTAGCAGAGACCACGACAAGTATTTTCCGTGCCGGTGCAGATATTTTAATAACCTATTATGCGAAAGAAATTGCCGCGATGATAAAAGAAGGGAGAATTGGCTAATGAATTTGAATAAAACAAAACGTTCTGCAGCTTTTTTTGAAGAAGCAAAAAAATATATCCCTGGTGGAGTCAATAGCCCTTGCCGTGCATTTCTAGCGGTAAAGGATACGCCTCGTTTTATTGAAAAAGCAAATGGATCGTATATTTACGATGTAGATGGAAATGAGTACATCGACTACATTGGCTCTTGGGGCCCGATGATTTTAGGAAATAATAACCCTGTTGTTCTGGATGCAGTCAAAGAAGTTATTGAAAATGGTTTGAGCTTTGGAGCTGCGACTGAAAAAGAAATTATTATGGCAAAACTAGTTTGTGAACTGGTACCGTCTATGGAAATGGTTCGAATGGTAAACTCAGGAACTGAAGCAACCATGAGCGCATTGCGTACGGCAAGAGGTTATACTGGAAGAAATAAATTTATTAAATTTGAAGGTTGTTATCACGGCCACAGTGACTCCTTGTTGGTAAAAGCAGGATCCGGACTGATTGCAAATGGCGGGGCACCGGATAGTGCGGGTGTAACCGAAGGCTGCGCAAAGGATACTTTGACAGCAATTTATAATGATTTTGATAGTGTACAGAAGTTATTTGAAGAAAATAAGGACGAAATTGCTGCAATTATAATAGAGCCGATTGCTGCGAATATGGGTGTAGTGCCTCCTAATCCAAATTTCTTAAAACAATTAAGAGAAATATGTGATGAAAACGAAACAGTATTGATTTTTGATGAAGTAATTACAGGATTCCGTATTGCTTTAGGGGGTGCACAAGAATTCTATGGTGTACAGCCTGACATGACGACGTTTGGAAAGATCATCGGTGGCGGTATGCCGGTTGGTGCTTATGGTGGAAAACGAGAGATTATGGAAATGGTTGCACCTTGCGGATCTGTGTATCAGGCAGGAACCTTAAGCGGAAATCCGGTGGCAATGGCAGCCGGTATTACACAATTGACTTACTTAAAAGAGCATCCTGAAGTTTATACGCATATAAACAAACTTGGAACCATTTTATACGAAGGTCTCGCTGAGCTTGCAAAGGATGCAAAAGTACCATGCAGAGTAAATCATATAGGTTCTATTGGTTCTTTATTCTTTACAGAAAAAGAAGTAACTGATTATGCATCAGCAAAAACTGCAGACATTGCTGCTTATGGAACTTATTTCCGTGAAATGCTTCTAAAGGGAATCTATTTTGCTCCAGCTCAGTTTGAAGCAATGTTTATCTCATACGCTCATACGGAAGAGCAAATCAAAGAAACCCTGAAAGCAGCCGAAGCGTGTTTGGCAAACCTGTAATCATGAAAGAAAATAAATGACGGTAAGTCAAAGGATGGAGGCCATATGAAGCAAATATATATAGTTGGAATCGGAATGGGAAATCCGGAAACCTTAACGGTTGGCGGAAAAGCATGCATAGAAAAAAGCCAGGCATTAATTGGTGCAAAACGGATGGTAGATAGTTTTTCGGTAGAAAATGTAAAGAAACATTATGCAATTGCACCCGCTGAGATTGTTAAATGGATTTGTGAGCAAACGGATATTGAAACAGTATCGGTTCTCATGTCCGGAGATGTAGGTTTTTTTAGCGGCACAAAAAAATTGTGCACTCTTTTAGAAGAAAAAAATGCAGAGAGAAGAGCGGCTTCAGAAAATGTTTTTTGCAACGTAGAATGCATTGCTGGCATCAGTTCTCTTCAATATTTTTGTTCTAAACTAAAAACCTCATGGGAAGATGCGAGAATAGTAAGCCTTCATGGAAGAGAAGCCAATGTGGTTGGTATGGTACAAACGAATGAAAAGACATTTTTTTTAACAGGAAGTGATCATCCTGCGCAGGAAATTTGTAAACGACTTACAGAGACAGGTCTGGGTCACGTAGAAGTCGCTGTTGGAGAACGGCTTTCTTATGCAGAGGAAAGTATTTTGGTCGGAAGTGCAGCGGAATTAGCAAAGCAAAATTTCGATTCTCTTAGTGTTGTTTTAGTAAAGAATCATAGAATACAAAAACGCCGGCAACAGTCATATGGTTTTTCCGACGATAGCTTTTTACGAGGCAATGTACCAATGACGAAAGAAGAAGTCCGAAGCGTCAGCTTATCTAAATTGCATATTTCTAAAAATGATGTAATTTATGATGTGGGTGCCGGTACTGGTTCTATATCAATAGAAATGGCTCTTATGGCAGAAGAAGGACAAGTTCATGCAGTGGAAACCAATCCGGAAGCAGTGGAGTTGATTCATTCCAACCGGGAAAAATTTGGTGCTTGGAATTTACATGTTCATTCAGGTAAGGCACCGGAAGCATTGTATGATTTACCAAAGCCAGATAAAGCCTTTCTCGGAGGAACGAAAGGTAATATGGAGGAGATTATAGCTTTACTTGTAGAAAAAAATCCTCAAATACGTATCGTAATTAATGCAATTGCACTTGAATCTATGTGGGAATCATTACAAGTATTAAAAAAATATGAATTTGAGCAAGTGGAAATTGTACAGCTATCCTTGGCAAAAGCAAAAGAGGTAGCAAACCTTCATATGATGACAGGGCAAAACCCGATTTTTATAATCAGTGCACAGAAAGGATGGTAAAATGCAACGTAATATTCCTAGACTGATGATTGCAGCTCCGTCAAGCGGAGGCGGAAAAACGACTATTACCTGTGGTTTATTACAGGCTTTTATAAACCGTGGTATAGAAACGATTTCTTTTAAATGTGGGCCTGATTATATCGATCCGATGTTTCACACTGAGGTGTTAGGCTTGAAATCAAGGAATTTAGACCTGTTTTTTACAGATGCACAAACAACAAAGAATTTAATTTGTAAAAATGCCAAAGGATTTGATTTAGCCGTAATTGAAGGTGTTATGGGTTACTATGACGGACTTGCAGGAATATCAACAGAGGCAAGTTCGTATGATTTGGCAAGAAAGACACAAACCCCTGTGGTTTTACTTATAGACTGCAAAGCAAAATCTGTTTCTGTTTTGGCGGAGATTAAAGGATTCCTAGAATTACGACCAGAGAGCAATATTAAGGGTGTATTATTAAATCGTTTAAATGCGATGCTTTATCCGGATTTAAAAAAACTAATTGAAACGGAACTGGGAATCGAAGTTTTTGGTTATATACCACATAGACCGGACGTATCTTTGGAAAGCAGACATTTAGGACTAGTTACTGCAAAAGAAATCGGAAATTTGAGAGATATACTTAACTGTTTGGCGGAACAAATGGAAGAGTCGGTTGACTTAGAGGGACTTCTCGCACTTGCAAATTCAGCAAAGTCAATTGTATGTGAAGTAAAAGAATGCATACCAGGTAATTGGAGAATCGACGAATTAACTCATTTCCAGGAGGACAAGGTACGTATCGGAGTTGCAATGGATCAGGCTTTTTGTTTTTATTATCAGGATAATCTGGATTTGTTTTCTGAACTTGGTGCAGAAATCGTTCCGTTTAGTCCTTTAGAGGATCAAACACTTCCTTCAAATTTACATGGGCTTCTTTTTGGAGGAGGGTATCCGGAACTTTATTTGGGAAAACTATCTTCTAACAAAAGTTTATTAAAAGAAATTAAACAAGCCATTTCCGACGGAATTCCGTGTCTTGCTGAATGTGGCGGCTTTATGTATTTACATGAGTGGATACAGGATAGAGATGGAACGCAAGCTTCAATGGTCGGAAGCATAAAGGGAGGCAGTTATCCTACTGAAAAATTAGGTCGATTTGGATACATAACATTAACAGCGAATAAAGACAATCTTTTCTGTAAGAAGGGTAAAAGCATACGAGGACATGAATTTCATTATTGGGACAGTACAAATACCGGAGATTGCTTTCATGCACAAAAACCGCTTCGCAAACGTCATTGGGACTGTATAATTGCGGAAGGAAACCTCGTTGCGGGCTATCCGCATTTGCATTATTATTCCAACCCTCACTTTGCTCATAATTACATCAAAGCATGTATCAAGTACAAAAAAGAAGGTGAGTACATTGCAAAATGATGAAAAATTAGCAATTGGAAAGGCAATCTTAGCTGCTGGACTTTTTGGAATCAGTGCTCCCTTTTCAAAAATACTTCTTGAAGAAATTCCGGCGACTTTAATGGTAGCTTTGCTCTATTTAGGAGCAGGGATCGGAATGTCTCTGATACAGGGCATAGCATATTTGAATAAAAAAGAGTCTTTAGAAGCTAGATTGATGAAAAAGGATATGCCTTATACTCTTGCTATGGTACTTCTGGACATTTTAGCTCCTATTTTATTGATGCTGGGACTCAGTACTACAAGCGCAGCTAGTGTATCGCTTTTAAACAATTTTGAAATTGTTGCTACAGCATTGATAGCAGGACTTGTTTTTCATGAACCTCTTGGAAAGCGCATGTGGGGTGCAATTGCTTTGATTACATTTGCAAGCATACTTCTGTCAGTTGAAAATATTTCAAATCTCTCTTTTTCTTTTGGCAGCCTTTTTGTCTTGCTGGCCTGTATTTGTTGGGGGATGGAAAATAATTGTACACGCATGCTTTCTTTAAAAAATCCATTAGAAATAGTAATCATTAAGGGTTTTGGTTCGGGATTAGGTGCATTGGCTCTTTTCTTTTTCCTAAGAAAATGGGGAGATGTTTCTTATTTTGAAGGATTGCCATCTATAGTTCATGGCATTGCAGCATTATTATTAGGATTTTTTGCATACGGTTTGAGTATTTTCTTTTATATTTCTGCTCAGAGACATTTGGGTGCGGCTCGAACGAGTACGTATTATGCAGTTGCACCTTTCATTGGCGTGGTGTTGTCTTTGGCTTTTTTTTCAGAGCACCTGCCTCAGAGTTTTTGGCTCGCGGTACTGTTTATGATGCTCGGCGCTTACTTAACAACGGCAGAAAATCATGTTCATCTGCATAAGCATGAGGCAATAAGCCATACACATAAGCACACTCATAAGGATGGTCATCACAATCATTATCACAAGGAAGATTATGATATTACTCATAGTCACTATCATGTACATGAGGAAATGGTACATACACATAAGCATAAACCAGATATGCATCATAGACACTTACATGAATGTTAGTTAAAATATTAAATAAAAATAAAGGGACAACTCCTTGAAAATAAAAAAATCTCATGATATAATAAACTGACAATTAAGATATTATTAGGTGTTCGGTATTTTCCTGCCGAAAGAATAGGGAAGATGGGTGAAAGTCCCACGCGGTCACGCCGCTGTAAAGGTTGAGTTGCATACAACAGCATCACTGTAGAAATGGGAAGATGGTATGTAATGATGACACCAGAGCCAGAAGACCTGCCTGATGATATGATTCTGATTTTTAACCAGAAAATCAGTAATTACATTTTCTTACGGACGATAGGAAGGTGTAATCCAGGGGAACATAACATATAATGTTTCCTAGTATTACGCTATTCTGATTTGATTCGGAGTGGCGATTTTTTTTTTTGGAGGGGAAGTAAATGACAAGAACAAAAACAGAAAGACGTATTTTTACAATGGGTGTAGTCCTTGCCTTTGTATTTGGAACCGCAACGATTTCAAATGCTATGCACATCATGGAAGGATACCTGCCATTAAACTATTGTATTATTTGGGGAGCCATCTGTATTCCATTTTTAGTGGCTGGTTTCTTTTCAATTAGAAAGACCATTTCAAAACATCGAAAAACCTTATTGATTTTAGTAATGGTAGGTGCGTATGCATTTGTATTATCCGCATTAAAAATTCCTTCCGTAACCGGAAGCAGTTCTCATCCGACAGGAACCGGCCTTGGTGCCATTTTATTTGGCCCTTCTGCCATGGCAATTATTGGAATTATTGTTTTGCTATTTCAAGCCATCTTGCTTGCACATGGTGGATTAACAACCTTAGGTGCAAATACATTCTCTATGGCGATTGCAGGCCCGTTCGTTTCTTATGCGGTATATAAAATATGCAGAAAAATGAATTTATCAAAGTCAGTCGGAGTATTCTTTGCAGCTTGCTTAGGTGATTTATTTACATATTGTGTTACTGCCGTTCAGCTTGCGATGGCACATCCTTCCGAAGTGGGAGGTTTTACTGCATCCTTGGTTGAATTCTTAGGGATATTTGCAATCACTCAGATACCGCTTGCTATTATTGAAGGTTTAGTTGCTGTTGTAGTAATGCTGGGCTTAGAAAGTTATGCGAAGCCGGAGCTTACTGAGCTTGGATATATGGGGGTGTAAAAAATGACAAAGAATTTAAAAATAGTGATTGCACTGCTTTTTCTTGTAGTGGTTATTGCGGTAACACCGCTTTTAATGATTCATGATTCTGAATTTGGTGGTGCAGATGGTGCTGCCGAAGACGCTATCACGGCAATTAATCCGAATTATGTAGCTTGGGCGGATCCAATTTTGGAACCACCAGGCGGTGAAACAGAATCGTTATTATTCTGCTTACAAGCAGGATTGGGTGCAAGTGTATTTGGATTTGGTTTTGGCTATTTGGTAGCCAGAAAAAAATACAAAAAAGATGACAATTAAATTTAGGCATAATGAACTGGAGAATAAAAAACAATGATGATCATCGACAAATTAGCATATTCGTCCCAACTACGAAACAAAAGTCCATTTTTAAAATCTGCCTTTGCGGTCGGAACACTTTTAATATGCGTGGGTGCTCGCTCATTTGTCGTATCAGGTATTGTATTAATTTTAATGGGATGTTTGACTGTGTTTTACAGTCGGACATCTCTTTCCCATTATATTAAACTTATGACAGCGCCTTTTGCTTTTTTAGCATTAGGTACAATCGCCATTGCTGTGAATTACACAACTGCTCCTATGGATTTAATATCTATACCCATAGGGTTACATTATTTGGCAGTGAGCGTTACATCTCTTACTTATGCCATTCGATTGATTGTTGTATCCTTAGCTTCCATTTCCTGTTTATATTTTCTAACACTAACAACCCCGCTGTTGGATTTGCTAGCTGTTCTAAGGCGGCTGCATTGTCCATGGATCATCATAGAATTAATGATGTTGATTTACCGATATATTTTCGTACTTCTTGACATGGCACTTGCTATAACAACCGCGCAAAATTGTCGTTTGGGAAACCGTGATGCCAAGACAGCCATTCAAGCAATGGGATTGATGTTATCCGTTCTTTTGGTGCGAGCATTGAATAAATCGTCATTACTCTTTGACGCGATGGAGTCTCGCTGCTATGATGGGGAAATACGTGTGTTGAATGAAAGCAATCCTTCCAGCATGAAAGAAAAAGCAGGAGTTATTCTATTTTTAGTCGCATTATTGGTGGTCTCAGTAGTCTGTAAATCGAATGGAGGCATTTGATGAAAAAAACGGTCGTGAAAGCAGAAAAGGTATGCTATACCTATGATGATGGAACGCAAGCCCTAAAAGGGATTGATTTAGAAATAAAACAAGGTGAAAAAATAGCAATTATGGGAGCCAATGGTTCCGGAAAGTCTACGTTTTTTCTTCACTTAAACGGAGTAATGAAACCAAAATCAGGGGTTATTTACATTGGTGAAAATCCAATTGACTATTCAAGAAAAGGTCTTTTGGAGGTTAGAAAAAAAGTAGGGATTGTATTTCAAGATCCGGATAATCAATTGTTCTCTGCAAATGTAACACAGGAAATATCCTTTGGTGTTTTAAATTTAGGATTTACAGAAGAAGAAGCAAAAGCAAAAGTTGAGCAGGTTATAGAAGAATTAAATATTACGGAATTTAAAGATAAGCCCACACACTTTTTAAGCGGAGGACAAAAAAAACGAGTTGCGATTGCAGATATTTTAGTGATGAATCCAGAAGTAATAATATTGGATGAACCGGCATCTGCGCTGGACCCGAAGCACGCACGTATGATTGATGGAATTGTGGATCAATTAAGTGAAAAAGGTATTACAGTAATCCTCTCTACACATGATGTAGAACGTGCACTCATTTGGGCAGACAGAGTCATCTTATTTCATGATGGGTGTGTCGTTGGTCAGGGAAGTCCGGATGAAGTATTTTCAAATGAAGAGCTTTTAACAAAGACGAATCTTGAGAAACCGACCGTCCTTCGTATATTTAATCGTCTTTGCGATGTCGGTATTTTAAGTAGAGAGTTACCAATTCCTCATACGGCAGAAGAATTGGAGCAATATATTATACAAAGCAGATAATTGGAGGATTTTTCATGAACCAAAAAAAAGCAATGCTTGTAGTTAGCTTTGGAACCAGCTACGAAGAAACAAGAAATAAAACAATTGGTGCAATCGAAAAAGAGATTGCCGAAGTTTACCCTGACTGGGAAATTCGTCGTGCCTTTACCAGTGGTATGATATTAAGAGTATTAAAAAAACGCGATGGAATACATATTGATAATGTAACCGAAGCAATGGAACGACTGGTCAAGGATGGCTATGATACTGTATTGATACAGCCAACTCACATCATTAATGGTGACGAATATGATAAGATGGTAGCAGAAATAGAACCTTATATAAAGCAATTTAAGAAAATTAAAATTGGAGCTCCTTTATTAACTTCATCACAGGATTATGAAGAGGTGATTGAAGGAGTTATGGCACAGTTTCCAAAGCTTCAATCGGATGAAGCCTTAGTACTGATGGGGCATGGAACCACACATCATACTGATGCCGTTTATGCTGCATTGGATTATCGTTTTAAAGCGATGGGATATGCCAATGTTTTTGTAGGTACTGTGGAAGGATATCCGGATTTTGATCAGGTAAGCAATATGGTAAATGCTTACCATCCGAAAAAAGTAATATTGATGCCATTTATGGTTGTGGCTGGAGATCATGCACAAAATGATATGGCAGGTGAAGAAGAAGATTCTTGGAAAACTCTGTTCGAACAAAAAGGCTATGAAGTGGAATGTATTTTAAAAGGACTTGGAGAATTCCACCAAATCCGTGAACAATATCGTAAACATGTTGCAGATATGCTTACAGAAGAATAAAAGGGAACAACCCATCTTCAGGAAAGTGAGAATGCCAATGGATACTCAGAAAAAACACGTTGGACAAAAAAATAAGAAATTAAGACAAGGCTATACGACGGGAACCTGTGCTGCTGCTGCTGCACAGGGCGCCGTCGTTTTTGCTTTTTCCGGAAATATACAAAAAACGGCACACATTCACACACCGAAGGGAACAAATTTAGAGCTTACACTTTTGGAAGCGAAAAGAGGTTATACGGAAGAAGGACAGGTTTATGCAACCTGCGCTGTTAAAAAAGACAGCGGTGACGATCCTGATGTGACAAATGGCGTTTTGGTATATGCTAAGGTTGTTTTAGAACCAGAAAAAGGAGAAGATGTTTGTCTTATAGGAGGACTGGGTGTAGGGACCGTAACAAAGCCGGGACTGGCTTGCGCTGTAGGACAACCTGCAATTAATCCAACTCCAAGACACATGATTGAACAGCAGATACGACAGGTTACAGAAGAGTTTGATTACCATGGTCGTGTTACTGTAGAAATCTCTATTCCAGACGGAATAGAAATTGCAAAACGTACTTATAATCCCAGATTGGGAATTGTAGGAGGTATTTCCGTTCTCGGCACAAGCGGGATTGTGGAACCAATGAGTGAACAAGCATTGATTGATACCATTAAGGTAGAAATGAATATGCAAAAAGCGGCCGGAGCAGAGTATCTTCTTATTACACCGGGTAATTATGGGGAAACCTTTTTAAAGAATACAATGAAGCTGGAAAAGCTTTATACGGTAAAGTGTAGTAATTTTCTAGGAGAAGCTTTGGATTATGCAGAAGAATGTGGCTTTAAAGGAATCCTTCTTGTCGGGCATATAGGAAAATTAGTAAAGGTTGCCGGAGGAATTTTTAATACGCATTCCAAATATGGTGATGCTCGCTTGGAGATTATGTCAGCACATGCAGCTCTGCAGGGGGCACAACAAAAAACCATTGAGACATTAATGAAATGTCTTACAACGGACGATGCCATTTCGGCATTGGATCAAGTACAATTAAGAGAAAAAACGATTAAATCCATTTTGGAAAAGCTAGATTATCATATTAAAGAACGCACTCATAAATCCATGGAGATTGGTGCCGTCACCTTTTCTAACCAATATGGATATTTGGGTCAAACAAAAGATGCAGCAAAGCTCATAGAGAGGCTTTAGAAATGGAGGTCAGAATATGGCAAAGTTATATGGTCTTGGGGTAGGACCGGGGGATTCGGAATTAATGACATTAAAGGCAGTTCGACTGATACGTGAGTGTGACATTATTGTTCTTCCAAAATCAGGTCAGGAAATCAATGCGGCATACACCATCGCAAAGGGAAGCGTACCGGAAATTGATCAAAAAGAATTGATGGAAGTTTCCATGCCAATGACTCGAGATAAGGAAAAGCTAATGCAGAGTCATGATTTAGCGGCTGATCAAATCATTGAAAAATTAAAGGAAGGTAAAAATGTTGCATTCTTAACTTTGGGGGATCCTTCGATTTATTCTACGTATATCTATGTCCATGAACGTGTTTTGGAAAAAGGTTACGAAGCAGAAATTGTACCAGGTATTACTTCCTTTTGTGCGGTCGCTGCAAGGCTGAATGAAGGCTTAACGGAAGCAGGACAGCCGCTTCATGTGATACCGGCATCTTATGAAGGTACTGAAGAAGCATTGCAGTTAACTGGGACAAAGGTGTTGATGAAAAGTGGAAAATCCATCGGCAGAATAAAGGATCAATTATTGAAGATGGAGCCTTCTCCAAACGTTAAAATGGTAGAACGTTGTGGAATGGAGGGTGAAAGAGTCTTTCACAATACTGATGAAATCGACGAGAATGCAAGTTATTTTTCCATATTAGTCGTAAAAGACAAGAAATAGAAAAGAGAGGTTTTTCATTATGGTACATTTTGTTGGAGCGGGTCCGGGAGCAGCAGATTTAATTACAGTAAGAGGACAGCGTCTTTTGCAAGAAGCAGACGTAATCATATATGCTGGTTCATTGGTAAACCCAGAACATTTAAAGCTTGCAAAGGAAGGTTGTAAGATTTATGACAGTGCTTCTATGACTTTAGAGGAAGTAATCACTGTAATGCAAGAAGCAGAAGCGGAAGGAAAGACAACCGTTCGTCTTCACACAGGAGATCCGAGTATTTATGGTGCAATCCGTGAGCAAATGGATCTATTAGAACCCAAAAAAATTGATTTTGATGTAACACCTGGTGTTAGTTCATTCTTTGGAGCAGCAGCTGCATTGAAAGCAGAATACACCTTGCCAAATGTTTCGCAGACCGTAATCATTACACGTATGGCAGGAAGAACACCGGTTCCGGAAAAAGAAGAAATTTCTAAGCTGGCATCACACAATGCTACAATGGCAATTTTCTTAAGTACAGGGCTTTTAGAACCATTAAGAGAACGTTTGCTTGTTGGTGGATACCGTAAAGATACCCCTGCAGCTATTGTATATAAGGCAACGTGGCCAGAAGAAAAGGTCTTCTATGGAACAGTAGAAACACTGCCTCAAATAGCGAAAGAAAATAACATAACAAAAACAGCTTTAATTTTGGTAGGTGAATTTTTGGGTGATACTTATGAACGATCTAAGTTATACGATCCTACCTTTACTCATGAATTTAGAGAGGCGACTAAATAAATGCAAATTACCATGATAGGAATTGATCACAGCAAAGCAAGCATTGCTTATCGCGAGCTCTTTTCCTTTACCAAAACTGGAGCAATGGATGCGATGAAACGCATCAAGAAAGAGTTTGAACTTTCAGGTTGTGTGTTGCTATCTACATGCAATCGTACAGAGCTTTGGGTTAGTAGCGGGAAAAAATCTCATATATCACCCTATGATATGCTGTGTGAAGTCAAGGAAATTGATCGAACTCAATATGGAGAGTTCTTTGTTGAGAGAAAGGGCGAAGCAGCCGTTGATCACTTATTAAAATTAGCCTGTGGCTTAAATTCCAAAATATTTGGAGAGGATCAGATTATTTCTCAGGTAAGAGAAGCATTGGCACTATCCAGAAAATGTGGCTGTGAGGACATGGTTTTAGAAAAGGTATTTCAAACAGCCATTGCAGCTGCGAAGAAAGTTAAATCGACAGTAAAGTTAACTGTAGTTGACCAGTCTACTGCATACAAAGGTGTACAGCTTTTAAAAGAGCAACTGGGAAGTTTAAAGGATATTCGTTGTTTGATTATTGGAAATGGTCAAATGGGGAAATTGGTTGCCAATACTTTAACTTCACAAGGGGCAGACGTAACGATGACTTTGCGTAAGCGAATTCACGGTCAGGAAGAGCATGGTTCCATTATACCGGAACACTGTAAGATGTTACCGTACGAAGAACGACATTCTGCATTGGAACAATCACAGGTAGTAATTAGTGCAACATTAAGCCCTCACTTTACTTTGAAACGGGATGAAGTGGAAGGTCTCCTTTTCGAAGAAAAGAAACGTATTTGGCTGGATTTAGCAGTACCGAGAGATATCGATCCCTGTATCAATGGATTATGCGGAGTTTCCATTTACGACATTGATACGATGGGTCAAACGGATTGTAACAGTGCGAATGATTTGCAGGTAAAAAAAGCGGTAGATATTTTAGAAGAATATGCCCAAGGCATTGCCAGATGGTTCGCTTTTCGTAAACAAGTACCACAGATTAAACACATAACAGAACTTGCAGCTGAGGATACAAGGTGCCGATTAGGAGATCCGATTGAATCGCTTGTACTCGATCAAAAAGAAGAGCAATCACTTACGAAAGCAATCGAAGCGGCAACAGAACGATCGGTAGGTAAGTTGTTATATGGACTTCGAGACACTTTATCTCCGGATTTATGGCAGATTTGTATGAATGCATTGGAAGAAGCTGCAGAAAAGGATACATTAAAAACAGGATCGAAAAAAGATCGATATGAAGGGAAACGAAAATGAAAGTATATGTAGTAGGATTAGGTCCGGGTGGATTTGAGCAAATGACACAAAAAGCAGTAGCCGTACTTGAAGAGAGTCAAGTGATTGCAGGTTACGATGTATACATTGATTTAATTAGAGAAAAATTTAGTCATAAAACATTATTATCTACCCCTATGAAAAAAGAAGTAGATCGTTGTCATCTAGCCATTCAAGAAGCATTAAAGGGACAGGTTGTTTCCATGGTTTGCAGTGGTGATGCCGGTGTTTATGGTATGGCAGGATTGATGTATGAGGTAGCACAAGAATATGAACCTGTGGAAATTGAAGTGGTTTCCGGAATCACAGCTGCTTGCAGCGGTGCTGCCGTTTTAGGAGCGCCATTGATTCATGACTTTGCAGTTATTAGCTTGAGCGATCTTCTTACACCATGGGAATTAATTGAAAAACGTTTGGATTGTGCGGGAGCAGCAGATTTTGTTCTATGTCTGTACAACCCATCCAGTAAGAAAAGACACGATTATTTGCAAAAGGCTTGCGATATTATATTACGTCACAGAGATCCCAATACGGTCGCTGGATTTGTACAGAACATTGGAAGAGACGGTGAAAAAGGAACCATCGTTAGCTTACAGGAGTTACGTGACACGCAGGTAGACATGTTTACTACTGTATATATTGGAAATTCGATGACAAAAGAGATTGCAGGGAAAATGGTAACACCAAGAGGTTATCGTATTTAAAAAATGAGATTGGAGGATGCTATGCCGAAATTATTAATATTTGCAGGAACAACCGAAGGACGGCATTTGGTAGAAATCCTTTCTAAAAATAAGGAGCTTCAAGTTTTTGCTTCAGTCGCTACGGAATATGGAAAGGCATTGTTACCGGATGGCATTCCCAATGTCACAATAAAATCAGGGCGTATGCTACCAGAAGAAATGGAAGGCTTCCTAAAAAAAGAGTGTTTTGATTTGGTGATTGATACAACCCATCCTTATGCGGTTATCGTGACCAAAAACATTAAAGAAGCCTGTGCAAAAACAAATACAACGTATGTAAGATTGCTGCGTGAATCAACGAATCTTATAAAAGAAAATTGTAATCAAATCGAAAACAGTGAGAGTCAATTAAAGGACCAAACAAAATTAATTTATGTAGAAAATACAATAAAAGCAGCAGAGTATCTGGATAAAACAGAAGGATCCGTTCTGCTAACGACGGGAAGTAAGGAGTTAGAAGCGTTTACAAAAGTTAAGGATTACAAAGAAAGATTGTATCCTAGAGTACTTCCTACTCCGGAAGTTTTACAAAAATGTTTTGATTTGGGTTATGAAGGAAAGCGTTTGATTTGTATGCAGGGCCCGTTTTCTTATGAGATGAATTGCGCTTTGCTTAAAAAAACCAAAGCATCATATATGGTTACAAAGGACTCAGGAAAAGTTGGAGGCTTTGATGAAAAATACCAAGCAGCAATGGATATGGGAGTTCCCGTTATTTTAATAGGAAGAAAAATAGAAGAGCAGGGACTTTCACTTCAAGAAGTTTTAATGCTTATAAAGAGAACTTATAATTTAGAGTTTGAAATAGAAATTCCTGTAGTAAAGATTTCAGAAAAAGAGGTTCGCAAAAAGGTAACATTGGAAAAAGAGAAAATGAATGGATGGTTTCCTTTGTTTATGAACCTAGCAGGGAGAACCGTCACAGTAATCGGAGGAGGAGCCATAGCAAAGAGGCGTGTTAAAACGTTAGCTGCTTTTTCCTGTAATATAACTGTCATTGCAAAAGAAGCTGACTCATTTTTTCTTGAAATGCAAAAAGAGAACCGGTTGAATTTGATAACAAAAGAATTTGAACCGGAAGATATAAAAGATGCAATGTTGGTGATTGCAGCGACAAATGATCGGTCTACTAATCATAACATTGCAGAAATTTGCAAACAAAGGCATATACTTGTAAATGTAGTTGATTGCAAAGAAGAATGTGATTTTTATTTTCCTGGTATCGTTCAAAAAGGAGATTTAACGATAGGCATCACTGCAGGAGGAAAAGATCATGGATTGGCTAAGTCGGCAACGGCAGCATTAAAAATGTATCTGGAGAATTGGGACCGTTTGTCGGCCAAACTGGAGGAAAACGAAAATGGAACGAAGAAAAATTAGAATCGGCAGCAGAGAAAGCAAGCTGGCGGTCATACAATCTCAAATGGTTATGGATTTGATTCATCAGCATCATCCGGAAATTGAACTGGAATTGGTGACGATGAAGACCACCGGAGACATTATATTGGATAAAACTCTAGATAAAATCGGAGGTAAAGGTCTTTTTGTGAAAGAATTGGATAAAGCTCTTTTAGAAGGAAAGATTGATTTATCCGTACATAGCTTAAAAGATATGCCTATGGAAGTTCCTGAAACGATACCACTGGTCGGTTTTTCGAAAAGAGAGAATCCTGTAGATGCATTGGTGCTTCCCAAAGGTGCAACGGAGCTAAATCCGTCAAAGCCGATTGGCAGTTCAAGCCGCCGAAGAAATTTGCAGCTTGCGGAGCTATATCCGGAACATGAAACAAAAAGTGTACGTGGAAATGTCATTACAAGACTATCAAAATTAGACAATGGCGAATTCGGTGCATTGATTTTAGCGTATGCCGGCTTAGAGAGACTTGGACTTTCCGACCGAGTAAGCCGAGCGTTTTCTCCGAAAGAAATGATTCCGGCAGCAGGACAGGGTATTTTAGCGATTCAAGGAAGAGCGGGAGAAAACTATGATTTTTTGGATTGTGTGCGGGATGAAAATGCAGAATTTGAGGCATTAGCAGAAAGAGCTTTTGTTCGTTATTTGGATGGCGGATGCAGTTCTCCGATTGGTGCATTTGCACACGTCATAGATTCTGAAATTAAAATACGAGGTCTTTATTATAATGAAGAAAGTGGGCAGTACCGAATCGGTGAAACCGCCGGCGCGAAGGAAGACGGTGAAAAGCTAGCAGTGGCACTTGCCAAACGTTTGAAAGAAGAGGAGTCAACATGGACAAGAAAATAAATAGGCAAAATGCAATGGATAATGAAAGGACTGCTGGCGGAAAAGTCTGGCTAGTAGGTGCCGGTCCGTCCGATGCAGGTTTGTTTACTTTACGTGGGAAGGCTGTTTTGGAGCAAGCGGATGTTGTTGTGTATGATAAGCTTGTTGGGCAAGGTGTATTGGGATTGATTCCTTCTGGTGTAGAACTTATCCCGGTTGGAAAGGTTTCTGGATATCATCCCACTCCACAGTATCGAATCAATGAGATACTTTTGGAAGAAGCATTAAAAGGGAAAAAAGTAGTTCGTTTAAAGGGCGGAGACCCGTTTGTATTTGGACGCGGCGGTGAAGAGCTTGAACTATTGTGTGAGCATGACATTCCATTTGAAATTGTACCTGGAATCACATCGGCAATTTCAGTCCCTGCTTACAACGGTATCCCTGTAACGCATCGAGATTTTTGTTCCTCATTGCATATCATAACAGGGCATACGAAAAAATTGGAAGAAGCGGAAGTGGATTATGAAGCATTGGTGAAAGTAGGGGGAACGATGATCTTCCTTATGGGTGTCAGTGCTATGCCGAAAATATGCAAAGGCCTTTTAGATGCAGGAATGCGAAAGGATATGCCGGCAGCCATTTTAGAGAGAGGGACTACAGCTCATCAGAGACGTGTTGTATCTGATTTAACCAACTTACCGAAAGATGCGGAAAAAGCAGGAATCCAAACACCTGCAATCATTGTTGTTGGTGAAGTTTGCAGTTTGGCAGATCAATTTCATTGGGCAGAGGATCGTCCATTGGGAGGCTTGAAGATTGCTGTGACAAGGCCAAAGGATCGCAATTCCACTTTGGCATCCATGCTGTCCAACTTAGGGGCGGAGGTTGTACTTTTACCAACCATTGAAACGGAAGCAATATTAGAAAATACAGCTCTAAGAGAAAACTTAGAAAAAATACATCAATACAAATGGGTCGCTTTTACAAGTCCTGCTGGAGTTAAAGTGTTTTATGATGAAATGCGACAAATGCATATGGACATTC
Organism: Anaerovorax sp.; assembly: GCA_034927775.1. Lineage (GTDB taxonomy): Bacteria > Bacillota > Clostridia > Peptostreptococcales > Anaerovoracaceae > IOR16. The sequence goes on from JAYFPL010000037.1 coordinate 20,094, forward strand.
GCAGCTTAAGCGGTTTAAAATTTGCAGTAATGGGTGCAGGAACCAGAAAAGCTGTTGAGGAAAAAGGTATCATTGTAGATTTAATGCCTGATGTATACAGTGGTGAAGCATTGGGACAGGCTTTAGCAATACAATTAAAAAAAGAAGAAAAAGAAGGTGAAAAACCATCCTTATTATTGCCAAGAGCGAGAATTGGTACAGAGGAAGTAACGCGTCCTATGGACGAGGCGGGTATCTCTTATACAGACCTTCCGATTTATGAAACCATAGATATGGAATCAAATGGTATGGTTACTTATGACGATTCCGTAGATTATGTGGCATTTACCAGTGCTTCAACTGTACGTGGCTTTGTAAAAATGCATCCTGATATTGATTATACTAAGGTGGAAGCTGTTTGCATCGGTGAACAGACTGCAGCTCAGGCAGAATCATTTAATATGAAAATAACAATAGCCGAAAAAGCAACAATGGAAAGCATGGTTGAATGCTTCTTACGCAGAAAGGAAGGAATGAAATCATGATTCCCTTTCTCACACAATCTATGATTGCCTTGGGTGTGGGATTCTTGTTGGATTTAGTCTTTGGTGACCCGTATTTTATGCCTCATCCGATTCGGTTGATTGGAAAAGCCATTGAGGTTGGAGAAAAACTAACGCGTAGTTGTTTTAATGAAACGCCGCAAGGACAAATGGCGGCAGGTACGGTGCTTGCACTTTGCATGATGATCCTTTCATTTGGAATTCCTTTTGGGATTCTATGGATTTGTACACAAGTTAACGCTTTGCTTTCTCTTGCTGTTCAAAGCTTTATGTGTTATCAAATACTGGCAATTAAGTCTTTAAAAACAGAGAGTACAAAGGTATATGCAAAATTAGCGGACAATGATTTAAAGGGGGCAAGGTATCAGGTTTCGATGATTGTCGGAAGAGATACCGAAAATTTAAGTATGCAGCAGGTGGCGAAAGCTACGGTAGAAACCATTGCGGAAAATACCTCAGACGGAACCGTTGCACCTTTGATATTCTTAGCAGTCGGAGGTGCGCCACTTGGCTTTTTATATAAATCCATTAATACTATGGATTCGATGATTGGTTATAAAAACGATCGGTATTTATACTTTGGGCGTTTTGCCGCAAAACTGGATGATGTGGCGAATTATATACCGGCAAGAGTTTCCGCCCTTATAATGATTTTGGCATCACTCATTTTAGGAATGGATTATAAAAATGCATTTCATATTTTTTTAAGAGATCGTTATAACCATGCCAGCCCGAATAGTGCACAGACAGAAGCTGTATGCGCAGGTGCATTGCGAATACAGTTGGCAGGAGATGCTTATTATTTTGGAAAGCTTTATAAAAAGAAGAGCATTGGCGATGCGATTCGTCCCATTGAATATGAGGACATTGCCAGAGCCAACCGCCTTTTGTATGGTACGGCATGGATCAGTACAGTGCTATGTTTATTAGGAATGGGAGTAATACAATGGCTGATTTAATTCACGGTGGCGATATATATTCCGTAAAGGAAAAGGGAAATGGCGGTGCTCTTTTAGATTTTTCCGCCAATATTAATCCGCTTGGCTTACCGCCTGCGGTAAAAAATGCGGTTGCTTTGGGTTTGGAAAACTGCGTTCATTATCCAGATCCTCTTTGTAGAGAATTGATTCGAGATTTAGCTCGTTATGAGAACGTAAAGGAAGAGAACATTATCTGTGGAAACGGTGCAGCTGATTTGATTTTTCGTTTAGTTGTTGCAAAGATGCCGTATAAGGCTATGGTACTTGCACCTACCTTTGCAGAATATGAAAAATCGTTAGAATCGGTTGGATGCATTGTAAAGCATCACTATTTAAAGGAAGAAGACCATTTTCGTTTAAGAGAAGATATATTGTTTGCATTAAATGAATCCATCGAGATGTTGTTTTTATGCAATCCGAATAACCCAACCGGACAACTTATGGATCCTTCATTGCTTCGTCAGATATTAGTAAGATGCAAGGAAAATAATATCTTCTTAGTGCTGGATGAATGCTTCGTTGATTTTTTAGAGGAACCGGGAAAAAATACATTAAAAGATTTTATTGAGGACTATAATAATTTATTTATATTAAAAGCATTCACGAAAAATTTTGCAATGCCTGGATTACGTCTTGGGTATGGAATGTGCAGCAATCGAGAACTATTGGGTACTCTTTTTGAAACGGGACAACCTTGGTCTGTTTCACTTCCGGCACAGTTAGCCGGAGTACAGGCATTAAAGGAAAATGCGTATTTAGAGGAAGCCAGATCGCTGATTTTTAAGGAAAAAGTTTATTTAAAGAAGGAGATGGAACGACTTGGATTTACGGTTTTTCCACCTGCTGCAAATTATATCTTTTTCCGACTTCCAAAAACAAAAGATGTGTATGACAGTCAAGATTTTAAAGCATTGCTTCAAGAGAAAAATATTATGGTACGAAGCTGTGGTAATTATAGGGGATTGACGCAAGACTATTTTCGAATTGCGGTCAAGCTTCACGAAGAAAATGAACAATTGATAACCGCCCTTGAGGAAATAAGAAAGGGTACTTCAAACGAAACGGAATAGGAGGAAATCAGGATGGCAAAGGCAATCATGGTGCAGGGCACAATGTCCAATGCAGGCAAAAGCTTGTTGGTAGCTGGATTATGTCGTATTTTTAAGCAGGATGGATATAAAGTAGCACCATTTAAGTCGCAAAATATGGCTTTGAATTCTTTTATTACAAAAGAAGGACTTGAGATGGGAAGAGCACAGGTTGTACAAGCTGAAGCAGCCGGCATTGAACCTTCGGTACTAATGAATCCGATTTTGCTGAAGCCGACTAACGATACAAGCTCACAAGTCATTATTAATGGTGAAGTTTCCAGCAATATGAGCGCGACGGAATACTATAAACGTAAGAGAGAGATTGTACCTGAAATTGAAAAGGCATACGAAACATTGGCGAAAGAATATGATATCATAGTGATTGAAGGAGCAGGCAGCCCAGCAGAAATCAATTTGCAGGAAAATGATATTGTAAATATGTTCATGGCAAAATTGGCAAAGGCTCCTGTACTTTTGGCAGGGGACATTGACCGAGGAGGTGTTTTTGCATCGATTGTAGGAACGATGATGCTTTTTTCCGAAGAAGATCGAGCGAGAGTGAAAGGTACGATTATTAATAAATTTAGAGGAGATCGTAAAATCTTACAGCCTGGACTTGATATGCTAGAGGAAAAAATAAACGTACCTACGGTAGGTGTGGTGCCTTATTTAGATGTCGATATTGATGATGAAGATAGTTTAACGGAGCGTTTTGATCGTAAAAAGAGTGTTGGTTTGATTGACATCGCAGTTATTCGTGTTCCACGTATTTCCAATTTCACGGATTTTAATGTATTAGAATATGCTCCGGGTGTAACTCTACGCTATGTTGGAAGTGTTGGAGAGCTTGGAAATCCAGATATGATTATTTTACCTGGAACGAAGAATACAATGGAAGATTTGCTTTGGATGCGGCAGTGTGGATTGGAAGCAGCGGTATTGAAGCATGCTGCAGCTGGAAAAGCAATTTTCGGCATTTGTGGAGGTTTCCAAATGATGGGAGAAATATTATCTGATCCATATAGTGTGGAAGCTGGCGGTACTATTTCAGGTATGGGTTTGCTTCCGTCAGAAACGATATTCGAAAAGGAAAAAACAAGAACGCAGGCAAAAGGAAGTTTTACCGATCAGGTAAAAGGTATTTTTTCTGATTTGTGTGGTGTTGAACTGGAAGGTTATGAAATTCATATGGGTCAGACTGAATTACGAAAGGAAGCTGCAAATGCAGAATCCGTAGGACTTCTTACCCATATTACGGAGCTTTCCGGGAAACCTTGTGATAAAATCGTAGGTATGTGCAAAGGAAATGTTTATGGATCCTATATACATGGCATTTTTGATAAAGAGGGTGTAACAAAGACAATCATCTCTGCTTTGTATCGCAGTAAGGGCCTAGATGAAAGTGCAGTATCAAGTTTAAATATTGCGGAATATAAAGAGCTGCAATATGACAAACTTGCAGAGCAGATGAGAGCAAATATGGATATGGATGCCATTTATCGTATATTGGAAGATGGTATTTGATTATAAGGAGGGAATATGAAGGTAAAATTACAAAATGTATTACCGACTGAGATTGAAAAGCGCAGCTTTGAGATTATTACAGAAGAACTTGGTGATCGAAAAATAGATCCAATCAATGAACCGGTTGTAAAGCGTGTTATTCATACCTCAGCGGATTTTGACTACTACGAAAATTTAAAATTTTCATCGGACGCAGTGAAAAAAGGAATTGAAGCTATAAAGAAGGGTGCTTGTATCGTCACGGACACAAAAATGGCTTACTCCGGTGTTAATAAAGCAGTTTTAGAATCTTTTGGAGGAGAAGCATTTTGTTTTATGTCTGATGAGGACGTTGCTAAAATTGCAAAACAAAATGGATCAACAAGAGCAACTGCAAGTATGGATAAGGCAGCAGATCTTGCCGCGAGTGGAAAACCAATTATTTTTGCAATTGGAAATGCGCCGACGGCTTTGGTACGTTTGTATGAATTAATTGAAGACGGTAAGCTTTCACCGGAATTAATTATTGGTGTTCCGGTAGGTTTTGTAAACGTAGTGGAATCTAAGGAATTAATTATGGAAACGGAGGTTCCTTATATTGTTGCAAAAGGAAGAAAAGGCGGCAGCAATGTAGCGGCTGCAATCTGTAATGCAATGCTTTACATGGCAAGAGACCAACGGGATCAATCTAAGTAAGGCAAAGTTAGTAAGTTCGAACAAGAAAAGAGGCGTAAGCATGAAGAGCTATTTGGAAGTAATCAAAGGAATCAAACCAGCTGACGAAAAAGCCATTCAAGAGGCGAAGGCACATAATGACTGTCTGATCAAACCGCTTGGCAGTTTAGGAAAGTTAGAAACCATTGCTATTAAGATGGCAGGTATTACAGGAAAGATGAAAAACAATCCGACAAAGCGTTGCAGTATTGTTATGGTAGCAGATAATGGCATTTGTGAAGAAGGAGTTGCTGGGACGCCACAAGACATTACCTTAATACAGGGTATGAATATGACCAAAGGGATTTGCGGAATGGGCGTGTTGTCTGGTTATGCCGGTGCGGATATTAAGGTTGTAGACGTTGGTATTATGTCGGATTACAATAACGATAAGGTATATAATCGTAAAATAAAATACAGTACCGATAACTTTGCAAAAGGGCCTGCTATGAGTAGAGAAGAAGCTATTCGCGGGATTGAGACTGGTATTGATATGGTTCGTATTGCTGTAGAAGAAGGTTATGAAATTTTAGGGACCGGCGAAATGGGTATTGGAAATACAAGCAGCACAAGTGCGGTATTAATGGCATTCACAGGAGTATCCGCAGAAATTGCAGTCGGAAAGGGCGGCGGTTTGACTGATGAGGCTTTACTACATAAAAAAGGAGTCATTACAAAAGCCTTAGAGCTAAATAAACCAAACGCGGAAGATCCGATTGATGTCATTTCCAAAGTTGGAGGTCTTGATATTGCCGGTATGACAGGATGCTTCTTAGGTGCGGCATATTACCGAGTACCGATTGTCATTGATGGAGTGATTTCTGCTTTATCGGCTTTGGCAGCTTATAAGCTAAATCCAAATGTTATAGATTTTATATTTACCTCTCATCGTTCAAAGGAACCGGCTTATGATATTATTTCCAAAGAGCTTGGTATGGAGGCTATGCTCGATATGGATATGAGACTGGGAGAAGGGACAGGCTGTACTTTAGCATTTCCGATTATAGGTGCGGCTTGTGCGATGCTCAGCAATATGGCTACTTTTGAAGACATTGCTTACGATCATTCCTATCGCATTGACATACGTGAAGAAGAGAAGTAGGCGGAGGAAATAGAAATGGCAGAAGTTATTTTAATGACCGGAGGTGCAAGAAGCGGGAAAAGCTTATATGGGGAATGCTTTGCAAAGGAGCTAGGTAAGGATAAGGTTCTTTACATTGCAACGGCCTCTGTCTGTGACGAAGAAATGCAAGAACGAGTAAAAAAACATCGTGCCCAGCGTCCGTCTGAATGGGTAACGCTGGAACAGTTCTGGAGATTTGATAAATTAGCTGAGAATCAAGATTTTTTAAATGCAGACGCAGTATTAATTGATTGTTTAGGTTTTATGCTGAACAATATCATGTACTATTGTGATATTGATTGGGATCGTTGTCCTCCGGAAGATATGGAACGTGTTGAAGAACGAATGCTTTTTGAGGTAAGAAGTTTAATTGCAGTTTGTCGGGACCATGGTAAAAGTTTAATTGGTGTTACGAATGAAGTGGGGATGGGTCTGGTACCGGCTGAACGTTCAAGCCGTTATTATCGAGATATTTTGGGGAGAGCCAACCGTTGCTTTGCTGAACTGGCGGATAAGGTTATCTTCATGGTTTCAGGTATTCCAATGCAGGTGAAACCTACAAAATAAAAAAATGAGACAAGCTTTGTTTCATTAATGTAAATATACACTGGAGGGCAAATCCGTTTGATCGAGTAACTTTGAGTCGATAAATACATCTTATTTAGGAAGTGTATTCATGGACGGAGGAAATCGAGTAAAATTGATTTGTTTTCCATTGTTATAATAGAAACGAGGATTATTATGAAAACAATTTGGTTAATGATGGCGTTCTTTACAAGACTCCCAGTTCCCTATGTTGAATATACCGAAGAGAGATATTTAAAAGGTTTAAAGCTGATTCCATTGCTTGGAATTTTAATGGGTGGTATTTTATATGGCTTGTCCTTTTTTCATTTAATTTTTGATCAGCAGGTTGTATCTATGATTTTGTTAGGTGGGTATATTGTTCTTACTGGGGGTCTTCATTTGGATGGACTTGCCGATACCTGCGATGGGATTTTTAGTGGAAGAGAGCGAGATCGTATGCTTGAAATCATGAAAGACAGTCATGTAGGCTCTTTTGGAGTACTTTCTATGATTTTCTTTGTTGCCTTTTATATGGTAATGTACGGTCGAATTCCTTATGAAGCTTTGGTAGTTTTACCGGTAGTAGGGAAAAGCGCTCCGTTGATTTCTGCTTCTTTTGCTGAGTATGTAAGACCTTCCGGAATGGGAAAATTACTTGTAGATAATTGCGGTAAAATAGAATTATTTATGGCTATTTTTGTACCAACAGTGGTAGCAGCTTTGTTGAATCCTTGGTATTTAATTGCTGTTGGCATTGCAATTGCTTCAGTAATACTCTCTACAAATCATTTAAAAAAAGTCTTAGGGGGTATAACCGGAGATACGATGGGAATGGTATGCGAACTTTCACAAATGGTTTTTGTATTTGTCATTTATGCAACTCAGAGTTTACTCTCTTAAAGATCCAGATCCCTAAGTCCATCAATTAATTGGGTAGACTGTATTGACTTTTGATCTTTCTCTTTGACAATACGAGCCGGAACTCCGGCGACAACCATGTTAGGCGGAACATCTTTTATAACCACTGAACCGGCAGCGACGATTGCACCTTTGCCGACTCGTACTCCTTCAATCACAACGGCATTTGCGCCAATTAAGACATCATCCTCAATAATTACGGGTGAAGTGCTTGGAGGTTCGATGACTCCGGCTAGAACAGCACCTGCACCGATGTGACAGTGCTTTCCGACAATCACACGTCCACCGATTATACTTCCCATATCAACCATGGTTCCTTCTCCAATTTCTGATCCAATGTTAATAATAGCGCCCATCATAATAATAGCATGATTTCCGATTTTTACTTGTTCACGGATGATCGCTCCAGGCTCAATACGAGCATGGAGATTTTTTTTGTCCATAAGAGGCACTGCGCAATTGCGTGCATCGTTTTCAATGAAAATGTCAATAATTTTACTTTTATTAGCCTTTAAAACAGGACCAATTTGCTTCCAATCACCAAATATGATTTTGGTATCACTGCCGGTTGGAAAAATTTGTGTATTGGGAAAATCAATGGCAGAGGCAGCACGCAAATATACCTTTACGGGTGTTTTTTTTTCTGATTTACGAATGTATTCAATGATTTCAAATGCGTTCATATTGATTCTCCTTATCATTAATTTTCCCATGAATAAAACTTCATTTTATTGACTACTTTGTATCAGTAAACAAAATTTGATCTAAAGTATAGAATCCTCTGTTTTTTTGTACTAAAGCGGTTGCTGCTTTTAATGCTCCCTTGGCAAAGATCTGACGGCTTGTAGCAGAATGGGTAATGGATAAAACTTCATCTTCTCCAAAATAATAAACTGTATGCGCTCCGGCTACCGTACCTCCACGAAGTGCGAATACCCCGATTTCCTGTTTTTGACGTTCACCACATTCACCATTTCTTCCATTGATTATTGTGTTTTGATGATTTGGGTCAATAGCATCTAAAAGTAACTTTGCAGTTCCACTTGGTGCATCAACTTTTTTATTATGATGCGTTTCCACAATTTCAATGTCAAAATCTTCTTTTAAAATAGGGGAAATTTGCTGTAGTATCTGACGAAATACAGCAATACCCAGACTATAGTTAGCACTGTAAAGTACAGGTGCATAGTCTCCAAGTGATTTCAATGTATCTTTATCTTCAGATTGAAATCCTGTAGTACCACAGCAAAGTGCTGTACCAGTACGATGTACATATTCCGTTAAGTGGGGCAGCATGGCGGGATGAGAAAAATCAATGACAACATCAGCTTTCGGCATTTGTGACAGAATATGAGGGTTGGTAATATCAGCATAGCCAACAACCTCATGCCCTGCTTGTATTGCCAGTTCTTCAATGCGTGTTCCCATTCGTCCATGACCGGAAAGTAAAACCTTCATAGCAATCCTTTCTGTTATGTTAATATTTGAAAAACGAGTTCTTTTCTATGATATGATTGAATACCTAGGTAAATTCAAAATTAATAAGAAATCAAGAAAAAGGAATTATGAAATAATGATATGAGTTTGAACAAATGTCAAACTATGTTATAGTATGATTTGAAAGAAGATATGAAATTTTCCGATAAAGTAAAATATATTTAAATGAAACTTGAATTAAGTCAAGAGTCATTGACAAAAAAATTAGGCGGGAGAATTTGATATGGCAGATTTGACGGTAAGAAAAAAGGGATACTATAGAAACCGTATTAGAAATAGAAATCCCTGAGTCTATTTTTAGCTCAGGGATTTCTATATTCAGTTTTCTTTTCTCAAATTGTCCCTGTGACACTGTAGACTGGATTTTTTATAAATATTATGATTGATATAAATAATCTCTTGTCATTGGCAAGTTGTTATTAACACCTTTCGTAAAAACAAGTTGATGTATATCTACTACACCATTGTTAAATCCGGCTGCACAGCCACAAAGGTATAACTGCCACATTCTGATAAAGGAATCGCTGAATTTTCCTTTTAGCTTATCTTTATTTTTCTGAAAGTTTTCATTCCAACATAAAAGAGTTTTATTATAATGACGGCGAAGACTTTCGATATCCACTGTATAATAGTCGTAGCCACTACAGATATTAATAATTTCTCTCAGACTTGGAATAACACCACCCGGGAAAATATATTTTTTAATCCAAGGGTCTCCATCATTTTCAATTCTTCCGCTTATATAATGAAGGAGTAATATGCCACTTGGTTGTAATACCGAATTTACATTTTTAATAAAAAGATTATAATTTTTACGACCAACATGTTCCAGCATTCCTATGCTTACTATTCGATCGAACTTAAGATCTAATTTATGTAACTCTCTATAATCCATTAATTTAACTTCAAGATAGTTTTCAAGATTTTCTTCTTTTATGCGGTTTTTAAATTTTTTTGCTTGTTCCTCGCTTAATGTAATTCCAACACCATGAATTTTATATTTTTTTGCAGCTTCAATTAGTAGAAATCCCCATCTACACCCAATATCAAGCAGAGTCATATTTTCTTGCAGATTTAATTTCGAAAGAGTCAGGTGCACTTTATTAAGCTGAGCCTGATATAAAGAATCGTTTTCTGTTTTAAAGTAACCGCAGGAGTAACTCATTGTTTCATCAAGCCAAAGACTATAAAAATCATTTCCTATATCATAATGATATTGTACTTCTTTTTTTTGTACTTTTGCAGAAGTAGAAGGATGAATCAGATTTTTTAAAATTTTGTTATCTACATAAAATTGAGTCATTTGTCCTAAGAAGTAATTCAAAGTCTTGTAGAGATCACCCTTTATTTCTAAATCTCCGCGCATATATGCCTCCCCTAAGGCAAGAGAAGTACTGGCTAAAAGATCGCATTTTGGGATTGGATTATTCAGTAAAATTTCAAATTTTGGTTCTCCATCTCCAATAACAAAGCTCTCATCATCTCTAAAATTCACCAAAAATGGATTTTGATTGAATTTACTAAGATATTTTTTTAAAAAATCAAGTTCTATATTCTTCAAAATATCGCCTCCAATATAATTTTTACCTAAAATTTAAGTTAAATTATAATTGTCATCATTTGAAGTTAGGCAAAATCATTTTTGCAAGATTCTTCTGATGACAAAAAAAAGATCTTGCTTTATGTTTTCAATAGTATCCGGTTGTTTTTCAATGATTGAAGAATAGCACATCGCACCTACAAGTTCGATTATCATAAACATAATGTGGTAAGACTGGGATTGTGAATAGGAACTCATATGGGGATGATTAATCCATCTATCAATCAATATCTGTAAACGCGAATTTTCTTCCTGATTGATCTTTTCACGAATGATACTCCATGAAAGTTTTTTCTCAATAATAGTTAACATTTCAGTATTTTGTTTAAAAAATTCTATAATATAATCTGTAATCAATATTATTTCTTCAATAAAATCATCTGTATTTTGTTTGTGTGCATATTCAATCGCTTGCTCAAGAAGAGTAATACTGCGTTTTATTACGATACAACTGAGTAAATCTTTCTTATCCTTAAAATATAGATAGAAAGTTCCTTTTGCAATATCTGCTAATTTGACAATTTCATCAACCGTTGTATTGGATACACCTTTTTCCATAAATAATTTACAACCTGCATTTTCTAGCCGATTTTTTTTCTCTAATTTTTTACTATTAATTTCCATTCGTCCTCCACATTTTTATGGTTGTAAATTATGACTGACGGTCAGTCGTTATTATTAATATAGCATATATTTAAATTAAAAATCAAATATTTTTAGTAAATATATGAAATAATGTTTTTTCTTTTTATCCATTTCTATTGTAGAAGTAAATAAAGAATAGTAATATTATTTTGGAAAAGAACCGTTAAGGATGGGATTATAGTGTTAAAAAAATTTTTATTAAAAGTAGCTTTCGCTTTCATTATTATTTTTGTTGTTTTTATCGGGTATTCCGCGTATAGTATATTGTCTTTTAGCGGTATAGATCAATTGGTAAAAACGGATGCAGCTATCGTATTGGGTGCTGCAGTTTGGGAGGATGAGCCTTCCCCTGTTTTCCGAGAACGAATTAATCATGCGATTTGGCTGTATGAAAATGATTATGTAGATAAAATTATATTTACTGGTGGCAAGGGTAAGGGAAGTCAATTTGCAGAATCTGAAGTAGGTAGAAATTATGCAATTGAAAAAAATGTCAATGCAGAAGATATTTTCATTGAAAGCAAATCAAAAATTACTGAGGAAAATATCCGAAATGCATATAAGATTATACAGGAGAAGGGTTTTACAACATGTACGATTGTCAGTGATCCTCTTCATATGAAACGAGCTATGCTTATGGCAGAGAATACAGGAATCGACGCATATTCATCGCCAACACCCAGTTCTGCATACAAAACATTAAGAAGCCAAATTCCGTTTTTTTCAGAGAGTTGTTTTTTTATGTTGGTTATATTGTTAGTTTACCATTTCGGTAATGATTGGAAGATGAATCAAAAATAACGGGTTAATATTACCCGTTATTTTTTTCTAATGTAAGCAGTGCCTTCTTTATATCCATACCTCCTCCATAACCGACCAAGCTTCCGTTGCTTCCGATGACTCGGTGACAAGGGATGAGAATGGGCAGAGGGTTTTTGTTGTTCGCCATTCCAACAGCACGGCAAGCTTTTGGTTTTTCGATTTGCTCAGCAATTTGAAGATAGCTTCTTGTTTCTCCATAAGGAATGGTTTTTAAGGCATCCCAAACAGAATGTTGAAAAAGTGTACCTGTTGCATCATAGGGCAAATCAAACCATTTTCTTTTGCCATCAAGATATTCGTTCAATTGTTTAGCTGCTTCTTTAAGCAATGGTGTTTCCTTTTTCTCATAGTTTTTAGTATGAAAGTCACTTCCAAAGATGACGTGTGTAATTGCTTTTCCATTTTCAGCAAAACCGATGGTGCCTAATTTTGTTTCATAGAAAAATAGATATTTCATTTTTTACCTTTCATCTTTCATAAATTTTATACTATTTTTTAGGATTAAACTATCTGAAAAAATAAGGAACTGATTTTAAGTAAACTCAGTTCCTTATTCTTATTTCAAGTTCTTTACTAGGAAAGATCAATTCCTATTCTGTGAAAACAGGATATACAAAATTGGCTTCGTTGTTTTCTAATATTGTATAGATGTTAGAAGATCAATCAAATCATTTGATACCCATGACATCGCAAATTCTTCTTTTTGCGTATCTTCATTTATTTTCGTTTCATCAATGATAAAGTCATTATTTTCATAAAATGTTACAGCTTTTTTGTTTTCAGTATAAACATGGAGATTTAATTGGTCATAATTTTCCTTACAATAATTTAAAAGCGCTTTCCCAATGCCTTTTCCTTGTTTTTCTCCTGTTACAAAAAGTGCTCCTATATATTCACTTTCAAGTACACTGATAAATCCCAAAATTTCGCCATTTTCTTCGTAAACATATGTGGTGGATTGCGGCAAAACCTGTTTTTTTACCAAAAGAAAATTTCTTGCCCAATAAGAGGATGGGATAAACGGGTGTGCGGTTGTTGTTGTATCGAGCCATATGCTCATGACTGCATCGCAATCAGTTATCTTGTAATGTCTGATCATAGTTTTTCCCTATACTTTTCCATAAATTAAACATCATTTTTAAATGTGTATTTTGTATATCGTGGAAATTATTTAATTTATTTGACATATACCTTTGGAAGTCTTTGTCCAAATGCACAAGCGATTTCATAATTGATGGTTCCGGTTGCAGTGGCAATGTCATCCGCTAGAATGGTGTTAGTGCCATCTGTTCCCATAATGATACATTCGTCACCCAATTTAACATTTGGAACGTCTGTAACATCGACCATACACTGGTCCATACAGATGTTTCCTGCAATTGGAGCAAATACACCGTTTACAATTACCTTTGCATCCTTGGAATATGGTCTTGGATATCCATCAGCATAACCCAATGCTAAAGTAGCAATAAGACTCTCGCGTTCGGATACAAAACGTCTGCCATAGCCCACAGAGAAATCAGCAGTGACTTTTTTCAAATGAATAATATTTGCTTTCACAGACATAACTGGTTTAATAGAAAGCTCATTACGATCCACTTCATCTGAAGGGTACAATCCATATAAAATAATACCGGGTCTTACTGCGTCATAGTGAGCAGTCGGCACTTCCATTATCGCAGCGCTGTTTGCTAATGTGCGGAATGGAATATTCACTCCTGCTTTTGTCAGTGCTTCATAAAAGTCAGCATACTTCTTTTCTTGTGATTTTGTATAGGTCTTGTCCAAAGCATCTGCAGTTGAAAAATGTGAAAAGATACCTTTGATTTTAAAGTTGGATAATTGATTGATTTTTATTACATCAGCAATAGCTTCTTGATCATATGGCTGATAACCGATTCGTCCCATTCCAGTATCAACGGCAATTAATCCTTCCACTGTTTTTCCCTTGGCCGCTGCAGCTTCTGAAATTGCCTTGGCATTTTCAAAAGAACAGGTTACTGGGGTAATGTCATACGCAATGATTGTATCGGCATACATATCCGGAGTCAATCCAAGCATGATAATCGCTTCTTTAAATCCTGCTTCACGTAAGGTGATGGCTTCCTGCAGGGTAGCAATAGCAAATGTACCTACTCCGTTATTTTGGAGTACCTTTGCAACTTCTACAGAACCATGACCGTAAGCATCGGCTTTAATAACTCCGATGAGGTCTCGATTTCCTGCTTTTGCTTTGATTTGTTTGATATTATAATCCAAGTTACTTAAATTGATTTCTGCCCAAGCTGGTCTTAGAGCTTCCTTATACATGATACATACGTCCTTTCTTTTATAAAGCTTACACAATGACTCAATTATATACCTCTCATAGTTGAAATTCAACCCTGCAAGTGCACTGCAAATGTGGTATACTAAAGCAGAAAATTCAAGTGGAATGAAATCAAAAAAGTAGGGACAAATTATATAAAAAGTATATAAAAAAGTAAATAATTTGTTCGTAGAAAAGAATTCAAACCTATGACGGAACAAAGCAGAAAGAAGAGGAATAATTCATGTGCAATCTTAAAAAAACGGTATTAATTACAGGAGCAAGCCGTGGCATTGGAAAGGCTTGTGCTGAGATATTTGCGAAGAGAGGTTGGCAAGTTGTCCTTGGCTATAATAAAAGTGAATCCGAAGTGAAGCAATTAGAGGCTTATTTTTCTTCAAAAGGATTTTCCGTATTGGCATTGCAGGCAGATGTAACAAATCAAGAGCAGGTAAAGCAGATGTTTACGGAAGCGAGACGTGTATATGGGAGCATTGATGTGTTAGTAAATAATGCAGGGATTTCACAGTTTCGTCTTTTTACCGATATTACAGAGCAAGAGTGGGATTTGATGTTTGATACACATTGTAAGGCTGCCTTTTTTTGTACACAATGTGCTTTGGAAGATATGATTTCAAACAAAAAAGGGAGTATTGTCAACGTTTCTTCGATGTGGGGGCAGGTAGGTGCAAGCTGTGAAGTACATTATTCAGCAAGTAAAGCGGCAATCATCGGACTAACGAAAGCACTGGCAAAAGAACTTGGGCCAAGTAATATTCGTGTTAACTGTGTTGCTCCCGGTGTAATTGAGACGGACATGATGAAAGAGGTTTCAGAAGAAATAAAGGACTCTCTTTGTGAAGATACGCCATTAATGCGTTTGGGAAGTGCTGAAGAAATTGGAAAGACTGTTTTCTTTTTAGCTTCGGAGGAAGCATCCTTTATTACTGGTCAGATTTTGGGAGTGAATGGAGGATTTGTAATTTAATACTTAATATGTGCAAATAAAAATCTTTGATTTTGTTCTTTGTACTTTTTACATTTTTCTACCACAAAAACCCTGCATTTTTTTTTAAGATGCAGGGTTTTCTATTGCAAAAATAACAAAGAATAAGAGGGAAATGGAATTAAAATTTTTAATAAGGAGAGTGGATAAAATGAAAAAACAAACACGATATGCAATTTTATTTTTTATTGGAGCAATTGGGTATAGTACTCTAGAGATTGCTTTTCGAGGTTATACGCATTGGACGATGGCTTTAACGGGAGGTCTTTGTTTTTGTTTTTTATATATGATTAATGAACATTTCCAAAAAACTGCACTTTGGAAAAGATGCTTGTTAGGTGCAACCGTAATAACAGGGGTTGAATTTATTGTAGGATGCATTGTTAATCTTTGGTTCCGTTGGAATGTTTGGGATTATTCTGCATTACCTTTGCATCTTTTTGGACAAATATGCATTTTGTTCTCTATATTATGGTTTTTCTTATGTATACCAATCTTTTTATTAAGCAAGAAAATGCGAGATGATTGGAAAAAATATTTATAATTACTAGGATTTGCACATGAACGCAGTGACACTATGCTTTTCATAGCGCATCCATTTAAGTAATCTAAGTTAGACCTTTAACTTATAAAAAATCTCGAAACGGATTCTAATGTTAAAAAATCAGTTTCGAGATTTTTATATATACGTCAGTTTTTCGTTGTAAAGCAGAAATCAAAGGTTTTTGCTAAGTCTTCATGCTCAATCTGAGTGGTTTCAAAAGAGAATAGATGAAATACAATTTGGATGCATATCCCAACACCGAAAGCCGTAACAATCGTACCTAAACCTAAGGGACCGCCTAAAAAATATCCGCCTATAGCTGCAGAAAATTCGAGAATACCTCGGCTTACGCCTACCGGTAATCTTGTGTATCGCCGAATAGAAACCATGAGAGAATCTCGTGGACCAGCACCAAATCCCGAGCCGATATAGAAATAGCTTGCAAAAGCAATTGTAAAAAGGCCGAAAATTAATAAAACGATTTTCATAATAACTGTGGTCCCCAATGGAATGAGATTCGAGTATAATATCCAATCCATAAAAAAACCAATCAGAAGCATATTTAATAAAGTTCCGATTCCAATTTTTTCTTTTAAAAAAACATCAAGTATTACGATAATGACACTTACCAATATTGTTGCTTGGCCAATGGTAATAGGGAGTACGTTTGTCAACCCAGATTGGAATACTTCCCATGGTCCATAGCCTAAATCAGCTTGCATAATAAGTACTGTTCCAAGCGAATATAAAAATAGACCGAATATAAGTCTTATAATTCTTTTTAATTTTAATTTATTCATAATTCCTCACCTATTTTTAGAAGTAAAAAAATAATCCTTAAAAAATAGAATCTCGACAGAATGAAGTTTTAAACCATTCTGCAGAGATTCTTTTTTATTGGTATCCCCGAGTGGAGTCGAACCACCGCACATGCTTTAGGAGAGCACTGCTCTATCCACTGAGCTACGGAGACACATTCGGACTGTGTTTTAATTATAATCCGAATGACGAATTAAGGCAACTATTTCCCATAATTTCCTGTTGTTTTCGTTTTTATAGTTACAAGTTATTGAAAGCGGTTTAGCATTAAAAACAGTGGGTTACTATCATATAATACTTTAGCAAAGCGTGATTCATTGAGTGTATTTTGTAAAAAATCACTTGAAGTGAGATTCATTATCGGAATAAGCAATGCCAGAAGGATTAAAACCAGAACAAAGCCTTTCAGTCCACCGAAAGCGGCACCAAAAACACCATCAAAAAAGCCGGTTAGTCCATCGTTTGATCTTTTACTGAAAAGTGAAGTTAAAAATAAGAATATTAGTTTTATTCCGATTGCAACTATAAGAAAGCTAATAATACTGAACAATACATCTGCTAAGCCATTTGCTAAAGATTCTGCAAGAGCATTGGTCGCTGCAGTAACGGCTTCTTTTAATACTTCAGGAATTCCGTTTAGAATTTGGCTGGTAGTGTCAGATCCTTCTGCTGCAACACGTTCGGTAAGTCTTGCGTGCATCATATCATAAAAACCTGTTTTTTCTTTTAGAAAGGCCGATACCTTTGGATACCATACAAAAGATAAAACAAGTGATAAAATCCAGCCTGCCGTATGAAGAAACGTATTCATGAAGCCACGAACATAACCTAGTATAAAAGAAATTAAAATAATAACTCCAATCGCAATATCCATCCACATGGTCTATACCTCCTATTTTTTGCATATATCTTATATTACCAATTTGTACGAATAATTACAAGAAACTCCGAAAGGAATGGGGGAAGAATACTATGAATTATATGAGATATCACCGAGATGTGTTAATGTTAGAAGAACAAACCTCAGACTTCTGCGCAAAAGCGGGCGCTGTTCATGGACATCTAAAAATTGAAACAGGAAGTAACAAAGGAGCTTTACGTTGCCAAGTACAAAATTTACGTTATTATCCTAGGGGAGAATACGTTTATAAATTAATCTTTTTTGGGAAAAAAAATGAAAGAACCATTCATGCCGTAATCGGAACGCTTATGATAAATAAAAATGGTACCGGTGAGACATATTTTCGCTTTCACCCAAGGGATGTTGATGGAAAGGGCAACGAATATGCAGATTTTTCGACTGTGATAGTAGCGGCTGTTTCTTCTTTTGATGAGAAAGAACCACTGCATCCGGTATTAAAAGGGGAGACTGGGAATCTGGCTGCGCCCAGTATTCAAAAGGAGGACTCGCTTGTAAGCGCGGCAAATACACAAATGGATGCAAAAGAATCCACCAATGCAGAAGATAAAATAGAAGCTAAAGAAAGGATAAACATAGAAAAAAAGCCAGAAGAAAAATTAAAGGGAGTAGAGGCAGAGAATAATATTAAATCTGGAAGAAACGAAATTGCAGAGGAAACAAAGAAAAAAGAAGACAAAGAAGAAATAGTACAAAAGGAAATAAAAGCTCATAATTTTAACCAATTTTATAATGAATACCTGTTGTATGCTTGTGGTCATATGTGCAGAGTTTCAGAGTTTTATGAGGAGGTAACTCCGTTTTCCGAAGATTTGACTGGTGCAAGATGGAAGAAGATAAAAAATGTAGGAAGTCTTCCGCTCGTTTCTCCAGGTGCACAATATTTTTCGACGCAATATCGACATTATCTTTTTGGCGCAAAAGGAAACACACAAGGATTTGCAGAGCGTTACTTCTTTGCAATTCCAGGTAGGTTTACTGAAGTGGAAAAACCGGATGGAGGAAGATCGGGATTTACTTATTGGCAGCCAATGTATGGTGCAAAAAGAGAAAAAAATGCCTATGGGTACTGGATTGTAGAAATTGATGCCGAGAACGGAGATATTTTAGAGATTAAAAATAAATAAGGTACGGAATAAAAAAGAGCAATTTACAAAGTGGAACCATTGAAAAAATTTAAAAAGTATGGTATGCTTGTACAGATAGTCTGATAAATAAAAAGGTAGGTTAGAGAACGCTGTGCAAGAGTTGGATTTTATGAAAGAAGCATTGGTCGAAGCGAACAAAGCTTTAGCTTTGCAAGAGGTACCCATTGGTGCTGTCATTGAAAAAGACGGAAAAATTGTAGGGCGTGGTCATAATTTAACGGAAACCATGAAAGACCCAACGGCACATGCTGAAATATTGGCCATTCGTCAAGCAGCACAGACACTGGGTGGATGGCGATTGTTGGATTGCAATATGTATGTGACAACGGAGCCTTGTTCGATGTGTGCAGGTGCAATTGTACTTGCTCGAATAAAAAAGCTTTTTATTGGCACGCAGAACCCGAAAGCAGGTGCGTGTGGTTCGGTATTTAATATCGTTCAAGAGAAGCGTTTAAACCATTTTGTAGAAATAGAAATTGGACTGTTGCAACAAGAATGCGAACAAATGATGAAATCATTTTTCAAAGTATTAAAGACAAAATGATGATAAAACGGAGGAAAAAGAAAGTATGAAAAGAATAGGTGCTATTTTAAGCTTAGCTGTATTATTGGTTATGCTTGCGTGTCCTTTTAGCTATGCATCAGGATTGGAGCTTGTAAATATTTCACCAAAGGATGGTCAAACTGGATTACAGCCAATGGGTGTTGCAATTAAGATGACCTTTAATGAAAACATGACGGAAAAAGCAACACAAGAAGCAAATAAGGATTGCTTTACCGTTACAGATGCTTCCGGAAAGAAAATGAAATTAATGCCAGTCTATGATGCAAAAAAATATCCAAATGATGTTTGGTTGATCTTAAATGACAATTTAATTTCGAACAATGAATATAAACTTGTAATTTCCGAAGATTTAATTTCCTCCGAAGGAAATCATCTTGGCGAAGATATTGTAAGTGAATTTAAAATTAGAAATACAAGCACTGATACCACAGTAAATATGGTTATGATGGTAGGAATGATGGGAGGAATGGTATTCTTCTCTTCAATGGATGCAAAGCGAAAGATGAAGAAAGAAGCGGAAGAGCATCTAGAAGAAGAAACATTGAATCCATATAAAATTGCAAAAGAAAAAGGTATCCCTGTTGAAGAAGCGATAAAGCAGGTTGAAAAAGAAAAAGCAAAGGCAGCAAAAAAGAGGGCTAAGCAGCAGGAGGAAGAGGCAACGCATCGTCAAATTCAAGATGATGTAAAACGTGTATCTCAGAGAAGACCAATTGCAGCTGTAGGTGCAAAGACACCAGATTCTGTACTAGAACGCAATCAGCTCAAGCGAGAATTAGAAGAGAAGGCTAAAGCTGAGAGACTTGCAAAAGAATTGGCAAGACAAGAGAAAAATAAGAAAAAATAAAATTGAAATAGAAAAAAACAGCGTTACTTATGAAAACGCTGTTTTTTTTAAGTTATTTACCTGTACAAGGAGAAACGCTGTACATATGTTTTACACTCGACAAAATCACATTAGTTTGGGTCCGTTTAATTCCGGAAATGCTTTTGATTCGATTCATGATACTTTCTAGTGTGACAGTATTTCTAGTTGTAATTTTTAATACATAATCGTACTCACCAGTCACATAGTGACATTCTAGAATTTCATCCTCTGCTCGTACAAAATCTAAGAATTCACTTGTATGATGTGGATTCTCTAAACTAATGTTCATAATAACGGATAATTCCTTATCCAAAGAATGGGAATTTAGAATTACCGTATATTTTTCAATAACATTTGAACTTTCTAGTTTTTTCAGTCTTTCACTAACTGCTGATAGTGATAAGTTTACTTTTTTACTTAATTCCGATATGGAAACTCTAGAGTTTCCTTGAAGGACTTCTAGAATTTTAACGTCAATAATATCCATTCATTCACCGCCTTATATTTTTTTGAGAAAATTCGTTGACTCGATAAGAATATAAACACTTAGTGTAATAATACCAAAATAATTCGAATAAATCAATAGAATTCGCTAACAATATCAAAAAATATAAGAATTTTTTATGTGAAAGATTTGCCTTAAAAGATGGATAATGGTATACTATTGCTTGGAAAGCTTTAAAATAAGAGACACAAAATAGATAAAATAAGGAGGAAGAAAAAGTGGCGGAGCTAAATGAAAATGCATCCAACTTTATTCATAATATAATTGATAAGGATTTGGAAGATCAGGTTTATGGGACAAGAGTACATACTCGTTTTCCTCCAGAACCAAATGGTTATTTGCATATTGGACATGCAAAGTCTATTTGCCTGAATTTTTCTACCGCAAAAAAGTATAGTGGTAAGTGCAATTTGCGCTTTGACGATACGAACCCAGTAAAAGAGGATACAGAATATGTGGATTCCATACAAGCGGATGTAAAATGGCTTGGATTTGAATGGGATCAATTGTTATATGCATCAAATTATTTTGATCGCATGTATGAATGTGCCATTGATTTAATTAAAAAAGGAAAGGCATATGTTTGCGATTTGAATGCAGAAGAAATGAAGGCTTATCGAGGAACATTAAAAGAACCGGGTAAGGAAAGCCCTTATAGAAATCGTTCTATTGAAGAAAATTTGCAGATGTTTGATGAGATGCGCCAAGGTAAGTTTGGTGATGGTGAAAAAGTGTTACGTGCGAAAATTGATATGGCTTCACCGAATATTAACATGAGAGATCCTGTTATTTATCGAATTGCACATGCAACACATCATAATACCGGAGACAAATGGTGTATTTACCCAATGTATGATTTTGCACATCCAATTGAGGATGCTATTGAAGGGATTACACATTCTATTTGCACTTTAGAATTTGAAGATCACCGTCCGTTATATGATTGGGTGCTTCGTGAATTAGAATGGGTAGATCCACCAAAGCAAATAGAATTTGCACGATTAAATTTAACAAATACAGTAATGAGCAAACGTTATTTAAAGGCTCTTGTAGATAATGGAGATGTTGAAGATTGGGATGATCCTCGCATGCCTACCATTGCAGGTTTACGTAGAAGAGGCTTTACACCAGAGTCCATTCGAGATTTTTGTGAGCGAATTGGTGTTGCGAAAGCAAACAGTACGGTTGAAATATCTTTGCTTGAGCATTGCATTCGTGAAGATTTGAAAACAA
>JAYFPL010000143.1:0-1746 GCA_034927775.1 Anaerovorax sp.
CCCTTAAAATTGCTTCACGACGTTCACGTTCCGCACGCATTTGCTTTTCCATGGCAGTTTGAATGTCTCTTGGCGGAATAATATTTTTTACTTCAACACGATTAATTTTAATACCCCAAGGATCTGTTGCTTCATCAAGTACCATGCGAATCTTAGAATTAATTAATTCTCTACTGGTTAGCGTTCCATCTAGTTCCAATTCACCAATAATATTTCGAAGCGTCGTCGCTGTCAAATTCTCAATTGCCGCCATAGGATTTTCCACACCATAAGCATAAAGCTTTGGATCCGTAATTTGAAAATAAATTACCGTATCAATTTCCATTGTTACATTATCTTTCGTAATAACGGGCTGCGGCGGAAAGTCGATAACATGCTCTTTTAAAGATACTTTTTTAGAAATTTTATCAATAAGTGGAATTTTAATATGCAATCCCACCTGCCATGTATCGCTATAAGCCCCTAAACGTTCTATAACATAAGCTCTCGCTTGTGGTACAATTCGTATATTCGTTACGATTAATAAAATAGCAATAATAATCAATGCTATAATTGCAATACCTGTAAAAATACCATCCATTTTTTTCTCCTCTTTCTTTTATTCTGCAACAACAATAAGTTTTACACCTTGTATCTTAGTAACGGTTACTTCTGTTCCTGCTTCAATACTCACGTCATTCGTCATTCCAACTGCTGTCCATACTTGCCCATCCATTTTTACTTGACCGGCTTGATATGGAGCAATCCTGGTTAATACAATACCCTTTTTACCAATCAGGGCATCCACATTGGTTTTTTCTTGTCCTATTCTCAATTTCTTCTCAGCCAAAGGCTTTGTAAAATAAAGTAAAACAACCGAAAATACCAAGAAAACAATGACCTGCATCAGCATAGGTGCATGTAACATTGAAGCGACTGCTGCACAAACAGCACCGGCACTAAACCAAATGGTAGTAAGCCCCATTGTCAATGCTTCTATTACAGCAAAAATAACTGCAATAAAAACCCAAATAAGTGCACTATGCATTATTACTCCAAATAATTCCATATTCATCTCCTCCCTTTGCCATTTTACACCAAAAAATCTTCAATACCAAGCTTTTGTTTGATCAATGCAAACAGCTCCTCGGAAATCCGTTCTTCCGATATAGTTTTAATGATTTCACCCTTTTGAAACAACACACCCTTTCCTTTACCACAAGCAACACCAAAATCTGCTTCTTTTGCTTCACCGGGACCATTTACTTCACATCCCATAACAGCAACGGTAATTCCTTGAACATCTTGTTTTTTCATTTGTTTTTCAATTAAAACAATCTGCTTTTCTATCTCTTTTGTGATTTTTGCAAGATCAACTCGAGTCCTTCCACAAGTTGGACAAGAAATCAGATTGATTGAATTTTTACTAAGATTCAATGCTTTTAATATATCTTTTGCAAAAATAACCTCTTCCACCGGATCGCCGGTTAAAGAGACACGCATAGTATCACCTATTCCATCTAATAACAAAGCTCCAATGCCGATTGCAGATTTCACCTTTCCGCTTTGTGCAGTTCCTGCTTCCGTAATTCCAATATGTAAGGGGAGCATTGTTTTTTCTGCAACTAAGCGATGTGCTTCCTGATTTAACCTGACATCTGAAGATTTGATGGATAAGACTAATTCTTCAAACCCCATATTCTGAACAAAATCAATGGTTTTTAATGCACTTTCAGCCAAAGCTTGCGGTGTAACCCCTCCATATTT
>JAYFPL010000226.1:0-4663 GCA_034927775.1 Anaerovorax sp.
AGCAATAATATAATATAATATTGTCATATCAATATCCAGGAGGGAGAAATATGAACAATAAAAAGCTGAAAATTGGATTGCTAGGTCTGGGAACCGTAGGAAGCGGAACCTATCGAATGCTCTGTACAAACGAACAAATCATTACATCCACAACTGGTGTTGCCATTGAGGTAGCAAAAGTTTTGGTTCATGATAAAACAAAAAAAAGAGAGGTAGATATTCCACAGGAGCTTCTGACCGATAATCCCGACGATATCTTAAAAGACCCTTCGATTGATGTAATTGTAGAGTTATTAGGCGGTATGAAACCCGCTTATGATTATATGGTAGAAGCATTAAACAATAAAAAACATGTAGTCACAGCAAACAAAGAGGTCATTGCATCCAAAGGTGAAGAACTAACAAATCTATCTATTAAAAATAAAGTAATGCTCCGCTATGAAGCAAGCGTAGGTGGTGGAATCCCTATTTTAAATGCCATTTCTACGTCTCTTCAAGCCAATGAATTTACACAAATTGTCGGTATTGTAAATGGTACAACAAATTATATTTTAACTCAAATGTCTGAAAATGGGTTAAGCTATGAGGATGCTTTGCGTGATGCACAGTTAAAAGGTTTTGCAGAAGCAGATCCTACAAGCGATGTAGAAGGAATTGATGCTGCAAACAAACTATCAATACTTACGACCACTGCTTTTGGACTTCATGTACCACCAGAGAACATACCAAGACAGGGAATTACACATATTACTAAAGAAGATATTGACTTTGCTCTGCAATTTGGATATAAAATTAAACTGATAGCAATGGCAAAAAGATACCGTAATACTTTAGAATGTCATGTACAGCCTGCTATGATTCCTATGAATCATCCTTTAGCAACCGTAAACAATGAATTCAATGCTATTTTTGCAAAAGGAAATGCAGTGGATGATGTTATGCTTTATGGTAAAGGTGCAGGTGCAATGCCTTCCGGAAGTGCAGTTGTAGGAGATCTTGTAGAAATTGCAAGAGCTTATGCAACCAGCTCCACAGCTATGGCCGTTCCAACCGCATTAAATGATAATAAAAATCTTATTTTTGATGGGGAAGGACAAAATATGTACTATGTCAATTTAATTGCAGAAGATATGCCGGGTGTTCTAGGAAACATTGCTACTACACTTGGAAATTACGGCATCAGTATTGATACATTTTTACAGCGTTCAAGAGGGCGTCAAACAGGCAGAAATGTTCCCTTGATTTACATTCTTCATGAAGTAACAAGAGACCGCTTAAACGAGGCTTTAGAAGAAGTTTCTAACTTTAGCTTTGTAAAAGAAGTAAAGAGCATTATCAGTGTAGCCTTACTTGACTAAAGCAAAAGGTATATTATTAATAAGGAGAACATAATATTATGAGTTTATTTGAACAATGGCAAGACTTGATTGGGAATCAAACGGATGAAACCTTCTCTACATTCTGGGAAAATTACAGTTCCACAGAAAAAAAAATCTACAGTTCAATTTTAGACCATCCAACCGAAAAGGTAACCGGTACCTTTGATGAACTGGTTGCAAAGTATTCTGCAGACCCTGTAATCTTTATGGGTTTTTTGGATGGCATACAATCAAGCTTAAAAAAGGGACAGGACATCGAAAAAATTGATGAAACTTCACAAATTGAACTTGATATTGATTTGGAAAAACTATATTTTAATATGCTTGCAGCAGAAGCAGATTATCTATATGGATTGCCACAGTGGGAGACCATTCTTTCTGCAGAAAAAAAAGAAGAAATAACAAAAAACTATAAACGTTCTAAAACTGTTGTGAAAGAAAAGGCACCTGGCAGAAACGATTTATGTCCTTGTGGAAGCGGAAAAAAATACAAAAAGTGTTGTGGTAAATAATATTCCACTTAAATTACTTTAAATTAATACGGCAGTTTGCTTAAAACAAACTGCCGTTTTTTTTATTTAACACTATTTCAAATTGAATTTATTAGATAACTGCTTTAACATTGCAGCTTGACTGGAAAGTTCTTCACTAGCAGCTGAACTTTCTTCAGCTGTTGCAGAATTTGTCTGTACGACAGAACTAATTTGCTCTACACCATGTAAAGTATTTGCCAGCGAATCAGCTTGATTGCTAGATGCATCTGAAATCTCATGAATCAAATCGACAGTCTGTGTAACTCCTTTTAATACTTCGCTCAATACCTGACTCGTTTCATTTGCAATCTCAGTCCCATTTTCAACTGCACGAATGGAATCCTCAATTAATATGGTCGTGTTTTTCGCTGCCTCTGCTGACTTACTTGCGAGATTACGAACCTCATCTGCTACCACTGCAAAGCCTTTTCCTGCCGCTCCGGCTCTTGCAGCTTCTACCGCTGCGTTTAATGCTAAGATATTCGTCTGAAAAGCAATATCATCGATAGTTTTAATGATTTTCCCGATTTCTGAAGATTTTACATTTATTTCATCAATTGCCTTCATCATATGAATCATTTGTTCATTGCTCTTATCTGCTGCATCTCCTACCGTTTTTACCTGCGAAGCTGCATTCATTGCATTTTGAGCATTCTTATTTACATTTTCCGAGATATCCTGAATGGTTGCAGACAACTCTTCTATAGAGCTTGCCTGCTCTGTAGTTCCCTGTGCCAACATCTGTGAACCGCTCGCTACTTGCTCCGATCCATTTGCAACCTGTGATGCAATTTCTGTCATATGTCCAATGGTTTCTCTAAAAATATTAGATGCATTAAGCAAAGCAACTTTAATTTGTTCAAACTCACCATCATATGCCTGCTCCAAATGTAATGTTAAATTTCCTTTTCCAAATTCATGAAGTGCGTTAGAAATTTCATCAATGTAATCTACGTAGCTATGTAACCGTTGCGTTAATGCGCGCATAGAATCTGCAAGTCTTCCAACCTCATCACCCGAAACAATATCAATTTCAGCATCCAGATTACCTTTCGCCATTTCATCGGTTACAGCAGTTAATTTCTTTAATGGTGCTGTAATTCCTCTTGCAATCAAAATCATAGCTGCAAGTAAGATCAAAACCACCAAAGTGAAAAACAATATTACTGTTCTTGTTGCAGATCTTACTGTACTTGAAAACTCCTTTTCCGGTATGAGTAAAGCAACCTTCCACCCTGCATCTTTAATCGTACCGCTCACACCATAAGAAGCCTTGCCATTATTATCAAACTTAACCACTTCACCACTTGGCTCTGCAATATCATCAAGCATTGACTGGCTTAATCCAATTTCTGTAACCTGCTTTAATATTTCATCTTCATCTTTACTTGCTAACACTTGACCACTCGTCGCACATAAAATTGTCTCACCGGTTTTATAAACAGATTCCTGCTGTGTGATCATTTGATTTATCTTAGTAATCTGAACGTCAATCCCTGCAATTCCAATGATTTTATTGCCCGCTTTGTTATAAACCGGTGTTGAAACAGTAATAACCATACTTCCTGTATCTACATCAATATATGGTTCTGTTATAATAAATCCCTTTTCGATATCGGCAGTATCTTCAAACCAGTAATCCCTTTGTGTTAAGTCGAAATCATCATCAGAAACCCAATCACCTCCATCAAATCCAAGCTTTGCATCTACATCCGCAACATACGCTGATAAGATATTTTCCGTATCACCATCCATGGTTTTCTTTAACATTTGGTAAGAGCCTTGCCAATACGAAGAAGCCGTTAATTGTGATTTCTCAGTAACTGTTTCTAACAAGCTTTGAACGTTTGAATCCAAAGACATATGCTGCGTAACTGCAACATAATGGGTAAAATAATTATCTACATCGGAAACTAGTTTTTGTGTAGACAATTTAGCAATGTGACTTTGATCATTTATAACAGTTTTTGAAGTAAAGTTTACTAAAACTGCTCCAGCAATTATCATCGCAATAATAATAATTCCGCCAATAACTGCTACAATCTTTGTTTGTATACTTTTCATATTTTGTATACATTTTTTCATTTTGCTTCCCCCATTTCTATTACTGTTAATTCTTTTTTTCATTATATTCCTTATTAATGGAACTTTCAAATAATTTCGATATTATGCTACCTTATTTTACAATTAGCAACTTTTTATTTACTTATTAGTAAAAATAAATTAATAAATATAAAAAAAGACAGATTGAATCAATCTGTGTTTTTTTATATTAGATCTTAATTTTTTAATTTAAATTAAACTTATTCGATAACTGCTTTAACATTGCTGCCTGGCTGGAAAGTTCTTCGCTCGCTGCAGAACTTTCTTCTGCTGTTGCCGAATTGGTCTGTACCACAGCACTGATTTGTTCTACACCCTGTAAAGTACTTGATAATGAATCAGCTTGATCACTGGAAGCATTCGATATTTCATGAATTAAATCAACCGTCTGTGTTACTCCATCTAATACTTCACTTAACACCTGGCTTGTCTCATTTGCAATTGTCGTTCCATTTTCTACTGCGTGTATGGAATCTTCAATTAATATTGTAGTATTCTTAGCAGCTTCTGCTGACTTGCTGGCAAGATTTCTTACTTCATCAGCTACTACCGCAAAGCCTTTTCCGGCCGCTCCCGCTCTTGCCGCTTCAACCGCCGCATTCAATGCTAAAATATTTGTTTGGAACGCAATATCATCGATTGTTTTGA
>JAYFPL010000038.1:0-10317 GCA_034927775.1 Anaerovorax sp.
AGGAGAAAGAATGTATTTTAATAGTATAGACCAAATTGATCCAGAGGTGGGCTCTTTTATTCGACAAGAAATGAACCGACAAGAAAATAAGATTGAATTAATTGCGTCGGAAAATTTTACAAGTTTAGCGGTAATGGAAGCTTGTGGAAGCGCGCTTACAAATAAATATGCAGAAGGGTATCCGTCAAAGCGTTATTATGGTGGATGCGAATGTGTAGATCTTGTAGAAAACATAGCAATTGAGCGAGCTAAAAAATTATTTGGTGCTGATCATGCAAATGTTCAGCCACATTCCGGGTCCAATGCAAACATTGGTGTATACGTGGCTCTTTTAGAGCATGGAGATACTGTTTTGGGTATGGACTTATCGAATGGAGGTCATTTAACACATGGTTCTCCGGTAAATCTTTCAGGGAAATATTTGAATTTTGTTTCATATAAATTAAATGAGAAAACAGAACGTATTGATTTTGATGAAGTACGAAGATTAGCTCATGAGCATAAACCTAAGATGATTGTTGCTGGGTACAGTGCTTATCCTAGAAAATTAGAGACAGAAAAATTCAGAGAAATTGCGGATGAAGTGGGCGCTATTTTAATGGTGGACATGGCTCATTTTGCAGGACTTGTTGCAGCAGGTCTTCTTGATAACCCTATGAAGTATGCAGATGTTGTTACAACAACGACACATAAGACTTTACGAGGGCCTAGAGGCGGGATGATTCTTTGCAAGGAGAAATATGCAAAGCAGATTGACAAAGCTATTTTTCCAGGAATTCAAGGTGGACCTTTGATGCATATCATTGCAGGAAAAGCAATTTGTCTTAAAGAGGCTGCAACACCGGAATTTATAGAATATCAAAAACAGGTTATGGCAAATGCAAAAGTGATGGCGGACGAGTTGATATCTCGTGACTTTGAACTTGTATCCGGAGGGACTGACAATCATCTTGTATTAGTGAAACTCACAAATAAAGGTATTACCGGTAAAGAAGCGGAAAAACTTTTGGATGAAGCAGGAATTACTACGAATAAAAACACGATACCAAATGATCCGAACGGACCTTTTGTGACAAGTGGCATTCGTTTAGGTACTCCGGCAATGACTACCAGAGGCTTTAAAGAGGCGGAATTTAAAAAAGTAGTTGAGGCGATTGCTTTAATATTGGATCATCCGACTTGTGAAACATCGAAAGCACAAGCACAAGCGATAGTAAAGGAACTTTGTGAAGCATTCCCACTTTATAAATAGCAAGAAAATTAGTATGAAAAACATTAAAGGATAAGAAAGAATGAACTACCTTGTTTGGAAGTATTTTGATGACCAAACAAGGTAGTGTTCTTCTTTTTGGCTATTATTTTGGAATACAAATTTTTGTGCCCGGTACGGAAAAATCAGTTACTGTTAATTGTGGATTTGAAATAAGTAAGCTGTCAGTTACGATTAAAAGTTTTTGACTTATGGAGTCTAAAGAGTCTCCTGATTTTACAAAGTAGGCATCCGATAGAGGACAGTTCTCTTTTTCCATCATCCCAGGAATACATAACTCTAAACCTTCTAAAGATTTTGTGAAATCAACATTTGGATTTGCACTTTGTAACGTTTCATATGTCATGCCAAAACGTTCTAAGATACGGGATAGTGTATCGCCTCTTTGTGTTTGATAAACATTACCGATTGGGCAACTTGGAGCGGCAGTACCGGTTTCTTCCTCCGTTTCATTTCCAGTTTCTTCTTCCATTCCGCCTTCCATTCCATTTTGCGGTGTCTCTTCTACCGGCATGGTAGGAATGCAGAGTTTCATACCAACTTGCAAATCATATGGATCCATATTTGGATTTGCTCTGATAATTGCTGAAAGAGGTAGCTTATATTTTTTTGCAATCATGTAAAGTGTATCACCTTCAACGATTTCATGGTAGGTACCGCTGCATGTAGGTGGGACTGCTTCTTTGGTACCTGGAATGCAAAGTTTCATACCAATTTTTAAAGCATAAGGGTTTAAGATACGGTTCACTTGCATAAGTACTGGAACAGGGACACCAAAGGTTTGTGAGATTCCATAGAGTGTATCACTTGATTTTACAGTGTATACCTCTTTGCACGTATAATTTGGAGGAATCATGGGACTCTTCGGAAAGATTGGGCATTGATTCTTATATGCCATAATGTCATTTCACCTCTATTTCTTTGAGAAAAAACTCAATTGTTATAGGAAACTTGTTTGTTACACTTGCTATCATAATATTTCAAAGATAGGGAATATGTGATAGAATATAAAATAAAATTTAGGGAAGCAAATAAAATAAAGGATAGGAAGGAATTAAAAGATTGAAACGATTTTTACAAAATCCAATTGGGATATTATTTATTATATTGTTATTGGCAGAGGCACTTTTGGATCACTATTACGGAACGCCTATGGAATGGATTATGGATAAGATCATGATTCTGCCGGGTATTATTATTGGACTTTCTTTTCATGAATTTGCTCATGCAAAAGTGGCAGATTTGTGTGGAGACCCGACACCGAGGCTCCAAGGACGTGTTACCATTAACCCGCTAGCGCACGTTGATTTATTCGGTTTTATTGCACTGTTTTTTATTGGATTTGGTTGGGGGCGTGCTGTAGAAATTGATCCTCGAAATTTTAAAAATCCAAGAAGAGATGAGTTGTTAGTTGGTTTGGCTGGAGTAACAATGAATTTAATTTTAGCTATTTTATTTACTGCAATTATGAAGATACTTTTTACATTTTCTCCTCAATTTTTGTATACTGGTTTAGGTGAAATTGTAATTTCCATTTTACAGAAAGTAGTTTTGATTAATTTGGTTCTAATGGTATTCAACCTGATTCCAGTTCCGCCATTGGATGGATTTAACGTAGCGGCTGAGCTATTTCATTTCCGATACAAACAAATTTATTACACACTTTATGATAAGGGTTTTCTTATTTTAATGGTTTTAATATTATTTAATATTACAGGTATGATTTTAAGCCCAATTGTTACTGCTATTTATCGGCTGCTTTTATTTCTTTTTCAATTAATTTAGAGAAAAAGAAAAGAAAGATTATTTTTTGTTTAAACCTTATATTATGGGGTAAAAAAATATTGTAACGAACAAAACCTAATCTTCTTATTATTATGGTATGTAAAACGTCAAGCTGCTTTTAGAAGCTTGTCGTTTTTCAATTAAAAAGTTTTCAGTTGAGGGGAGATGAAATCATGAATTTTGAAAAATGGACTGAAAAAGCGCAAGGAGCAATTATGGATGCTCAAAATATTGGGATACAGGATGGTCATCAGCAATTGGATGGAGAACATTTGCATGTTGCACTTTTGTTGCAGCAAGATGGTTTGATTCCAAAGCTCCTCAGTTACATGGGGGTTAACTTAGGAGAATTGGTTGGAGACTTGCAGAAGGAGTTGGACAAGCTGCCAAAAGTTCAGGGTGGCGGTGATTCTATGTATTCCACTCGCCGATTGAACCAACTGGTTATGAATGCGGAAAAGATTGCTCAGAATTTTAAAGATGAATACATCAGTGTGGAGCATCTATATCTTGCATTACTTGAAGAGAAGAATACACCATCCGGACAAATTCTTAAAAAATATAACATAACAAAGGAAGGTTTTTTACAAGCATTAACAAAAGTAAGAGGAAACCAGAGAGTTACCAGCCAAAATCCGGAGGATAATTATGAAGCCTTAGAAAAGTATGGACGTGATTTGGTTGAGGAAGCGAGAAAAGGAAAACTGGATCCCGTAATTGGACGGGACAGTGAAATACGTCATGCAATTCAAATTCTTTCAAGAAGAACAAAAAACAATCCAGTTCTAATTGGAGAACCAGGTGTAGGTAAAACCGCAGTTGTGGAAGGTTTGGCACAGCGAATTTTAAATGGAGACGTACCGGAGGGGTTAAAGGATAAAACCATTTATGCCTTGGATATGGGTGCTTTAATCGCTGGAGCAAAATTTAGAGGTGAATTTGAAGAACGTTTGAAGGCAGTATTGAATGAAATTGAAAAGTCTGAAGGGAGGGTAATTCTTTTCATCGATGAAATTCATAACATTGTAGGAGCAGGAAGAACGGAAGGTTCTATGGATGCTGGAAATCTTTTGAAGCCCAAACTGGCCCGAGGAGAATTGCATTGTATTGGTGCTACTACATTGGATGAATATCGTAAGTATATTGAAAAAGATGCAGCTTTGGAACGTCGTTTTCAGAAGGTACTTGTAGATCAGCCGACGGTCGAAGACACCATCTCTATTTTGCGTGGATTGAAGGAGCGATTTGAGATTCATCATGGTGTCCGTATTACGGATAATGCATTGATTGCATGCGCAACACTTTCAGATCGTTATATCAGTGATCGTTTTTTACCGGATAAGGCGATTGACCTTATGGATGAGGCAGCGGCACGTATCCGTACAGAGATCGACAGCGTTCCGGCAGAGCTGGATGAAATTTCGAGAAAAATTATGCAGCTAGAGATTGAAAAGCAAGCATTAACAAAGGAAAAGGATGCTGCATCCAAAGCACGTCTTTCCAATATTGAAAAAGAACTATCTCAATTAAATGAAACCAACGCAGGGATGCGTGCACAATGGGAAAAGGAAAAACAAGTCATTACGGAGCAAAAGGCAACCAAGCAGAGATTGGAAGAAGTAAAGCATGAAATAGAAGTAGCAGAACGTAATTATGATTTAGAACGTTTGGCACAATTGAAATATGGAATTTTGCCTGAATTGGAAAAGAAGCTGGAGGCAGAAAAAGCAAATGCACTGCAAGAAAACGAAAATCGTCTATTAAAGGAAGAGGTTTCGGAGGAAGAAATTGCAGAGGTTGTATCAAAGTGGACTGGTATACCTGTCAGCAAGCTTGTAGAAGTAGAGCGGGAAAAACTTTTGAAGCTGAATGAAGTATTGCATAAGCGGGTCATTGGACAAGAAGATGCAGTAACAGCGGTTTCAGAGGCTGTATTGCGTGCAAGAGCTGGCCTTAAAGATGAAAATCGTCCGATTGGTTCCTTTATTTTCTTAGGACCTACCGGTGTAGGGAAAACAGAACTGGCAAAGGCATTATCAGAAGCATTGTTTGACAGTGAGAAAAATATGATTCGTATAGATATGTCGGAATATATGGAAAAGCATGCCGTATCCAGATTGATTGGAGCACCTCCAGGATATGTTGGCTATGATGAAGGGGGCCAATTAACAGAGGCTGTCCGAAGAAGACCATACAGTGTTATCTTGTTTGATGAAATTGAAAAAGCACATCCAGATGTATTTAATATTCTTCTACAGCTATTGGATGACGGTCGTTTGACGGATAATCAAGGAAGAACGGTAAATTTTAAAAACACCATAGTGATTATGACTTCTAACATTGGAAGCAATGATTTGATTGAAAACATTCAAGCTGATGGAAGTATTACAGAAGAAGCAAAGAAACAAGTGGAGTCTGAAATGAAACGCCATTTCCGTCCTGAATTTATAAACCGTATCGATGATATCATAGTATTTTCACCATTAACTGAGGAAGAAATTAAGAAAATTATCGATATTGCAATGAAACATCTGCTTGAAAAGCTGTTTGAGAGAAACATTCATTTACAATTAACCGACCCTGCAAAACGATTGATTGCTTTGGAAAGCTATTCTCCGGTTTATGGTGCAAGACCAGTAAAACGTTACTTGCAAAAACATGTTGAAACAGAATTAGCAGCGAAGCTGATCGGCGGCGAAATCAAAGATGGTGATCATGTAATCATTGATGAAAAGGATGGTAAATTAGTATTTAAATAATCTTTAGTTATGGTAATAAAAAAAGAGGCAGAGGAACGAATAAATTTAGTTTTCTCTGTCTCTTTTTAAAAATTTTTTTATAGTGTTTCATTTTTCCAGATTTCTTGTGCCTTTGCCGCTTGTTCATAGAGCATGAGGCTGCCGTTTATGGTTTTCATTCCCAACTCTTTTGCATATTTTAAAAATAATGTTTCTTCGGGATTGTAAATCACATCTACAGCAATTTTTGCTCTTATCAAAGATTTTGGAAGGGGAGAAGCATTTATATTAGGGTACATGCCTACTGGTGTACAGTTTACTAAAATATCTGTTTTTAGATGTTTTTCTTTATAGAAATCATACGATACAGTATATTGGTTATGAAAATTTTCTTTTCCTCGGCTGACAACGGTTAAATCAAAGACACCCATATCACAAAGTGCTTTTTGTACAGCTTTTGCTACACCGCCTGCGCCTAATACGATGGCATTACAGCCTTTTACTTTAATGTTATTATGTTCAAAAAGTGCACGAAAACCAAAGTAATCAGTATTAAAACCTTTTGCTTTGCCGTTTGAAAAAAGGATGGTATTAACTGCTCCAATGTATTTTGCTTGCGGGGAAATTTCATCAAGAAAGGGAATAACTGTTTCTTTATAAGGAATGGTTACATTGACTCCATGAAAATCGCTGTTCTTTAGGGATAAAAATGTATCTTCAAAGGCATCTTTTGAGATTTCTATCAATTCGTAAGTACCATCAATGCCTTTATCTTTCATAAGTTGTTGGTGAAGCTTGGGCGACTGACTGTGTTCGAGTTTTTCGCCTAATAATCCAAATTTTAGCATAATTGCTCCTTTCTGGGCGTGTTTTTTCATACAAGCTTATTTCTCTGAATCACGTATATATTACTTCTAATATAAATAGTATACACTAAAATTCTTTTTTCGCAAAGTAAAGGAAAAATGGAGAAAAAAGGAGAAATATTTGCATTTTTATTTTAAAACAGATATAATTATATGGATATTGTTCATTTTTGACAAATTAAAATCAGAAGGGAAGATTAGTAAATGGAACAAAACGTGATTGTAAGCGAAAGCAGCAGTGATTTAAGAACGCTTGGGAGGCAGGCGTTGACAGGAAATTGGACTGTAGCTGTTTTGGGTACTTTAATTCAATTAGTTATTGTAGTATTACCTGTTATTGTAGTAACTATTTTTTTTGAATCTCATTTTACGGAAAACATCGTTAATTTATATTCTTTTTTAATCAGTGGGCCTGTTACATTGGGGTATGCAATATTTACGATTCATATTTTTCGAAGAATACAAACAACTCCGTCAGAAATTTTTTCTGGATTTGAATATTTTGGTAAATCCTTAGGTTTATATTTCATGACAACATTATTTACCTTTTTATGGGCTTTATTATTTATTATTCCGGGAATTATTGCAGCATATCGCTATTCTATGGTGTATTATATTTTAGCAGATAATCCGGAGAAAGGGATTATGCAGTGCATTCGTGAAAGTAAACAAATGATGGTAGGTAACAAATGGAAGCTATTCTGTTTGGAAATTTCCTTTATTGGATGGGCTATCCTTTGTATTTTTACATTAGGTATCGGAACATTATGGCTTACTCCATATATGAGTGTTTCTACAGTTGCTTTTTATGAAATTGCAAAAGGAAATTTAAAAATTCGAAGAATT
Source organism: Anaerovorax sp. (assembly GCA_034927775.1). Lineage (GTDB taxonomy): Bacteria > Bacillota > Clostridia > Peptostreptococcales > Anaerovoracaceae > IOR16. The sequence continues at coordinate 7,506 of JAYFPL010000038.1, forward strand.
CCAACCGATGATAGCTTTGTAAATAATAATTCAAATTATGATTCATCTCCATTTGAACCGGTTGTAGTAGATGATGAGGAAAATAAGGAACCTTCACAGGAAGACATTCAACGACAACCTAAGAAAGAAGAACATAAAATAGAAAATCCATTTGAAATAAAATAAAATATTAAAAAATCCCTTATTAGTCTATACTGATAAGGGATTTTTTTAATGATATATTAATTTAAAAATTAAAATATATTTATATAATTATATCGAAAAATCAAAATACTGTTTAGATATTGTGTTTCGATTTTTCATAGAATTGCTATTGTTTTTTTCTTCTATTTGGATACTTTTTTCTAAAATTTTTCCACAAAATGATGAGTTTCCATTAAAAACCTTTTCTAGATCTTCGATGTCAGCTTTTGATAAAACTCTTGGATCTACTGTCAGTTTTCCTCCCTTTAATACGGTAATTCCTACTTTGCTCAAAGCTTTTGTTTCTTTTTCTGCACAATTGGAGATGAATTGAAGCTCACGGCTATTATCCGAGGGGTTAAATTTACTCATACAAGATACCATATTGTTATAATTTTTTACAAAGTCAGAGACATTCTTTATGATTTCTTTTGTATTATTTGATTTTTTTCCTTGCTTAAAAATAGAATTTTCTTCAGTTTCTGTTAGTTTTTCTGCATACTTGCTTACTTCTTTTGCGGCATTGCAAGTTATATCCTTATACATTGCATCTTTTAAATCCGTATTTGTGTCACCACTTGAAATATTTTGTGAAGATAATTTTTTATTTCCTTGGCGATATGCTAATATACGGGAATAAGTACGATTTCCTGTGTGATCTATGGAATTCCTTTGACTTTGACGTCGAGAAGCTCCGTTTCGTACAGCTAAGGTAACATTTCCACCTCTTAATATTCTCATTATAAGCTAACTCCTTCCCATTTCCCCATAATCTATTTGATTACTATATTATACCAGTTGTTTTCATAATTTTCTATAAATTTTTATGATTTTCTACAAAGATAGATTTATAATGCCATTTTTTCTCTCTTGAAAAAAGAACATATGTTCTATATAATTAGGATGCAAATTATATAGCTTATAAGTTTCAGATTTTAAGGAAATTTTAATTTAAAAGTAGCTTTGAGGAAGGTGATGCTTTGGTTATTATGCATATTGATGCAAATTCTGCATATTTGAGTTGGACTGCAGTGGATTTGATTGAGAGTGGATATCCTCTGGATGTTCGTGAAGTACCTTCTGTGATTGCAGGTGATCCCAATAACCGTCACGGAATTATTCTGGCAAAATCCATTCCTGCAAAGAAGTTTGGGATTAAGACTGGAGAAAGCTTATTTGAAGCCAGACAGAAGTACAATGAACTTTTGGTATTTCCCCTGAATTACGATCTTTATTTACTATGCAGTGATGCCATGTTTTCTATTTTATCAGAGTACAGTCCAAAGATTCAAAGGTACAGCGTAGATGAATGCTTTCTTGATTTTACCAATTCTTTAAAACGCTTTGGTAACGCGGTAACAATCGCTTATGAAATGAAAGAGCGAATCAAAGAAGAGTTGGGATTTACAGTTAATATTGGTGTGTCATGCAATAAGGTGCTTGCTAAGATGGCATCGGAGCTGAAAAAACCCGATCAAGTGCATACTCTTTTTCCGGAGGAAATTCCCGCAAAGATGTGGCCTTTATCCGTTGAAGAACTTTTTATGGTAGGGAAGGCTACTTCAAAAAAATTAAGAAGGATTAATATTAATACCATTGGAGATTTAGCAAAAGCTGACCCCGTTCACATGAAAGCACTCTTAAAGTCCCATGGGGAAATGGTATGGAGATATGCGAATGGAATGGATGAATCACCTGTGCTTTTAAACTCTGATGTAATACAAAAAGGTGTTGGAAATAGTACAACAATTGCTTATGATATTACAACCCAAAGGGAAGCACATATGGTATTATTGGCACTTTGTGAACGTACAGCGATGCGGCTTCGAAAACTAAGGAAAAAGGCTTCTCTAATCAGCATTTCTGTGAAGAGTCACTCATTTATACGGTACAGCCATCAAATTCAGTTATATGATTTTTTGGATTCAACAATGGATATTTATCATTATGCTTGTCTGTTGTTTGATGAATCTTGGAAAGGGGAAGGTGTTCGCCAGATCGGCGTGTCGGTATCAAATTTTGGGGAGATGAATCACGAACAACTGTCGATGTTTTCTAATGATCGTGCAAAGATTGAAAGAAACAGTTGCCTGGATCAAACGTTAGATCAAATTCGAAGTCGATTTGGTGAACGATCCATTGTACGAGGAAGCTTTACGAATGGAAATGTAGATCCCATACAAGGCGGTGTTAACGATGGAAATTATTTAATGATGGGAGGATATAAGCAATGAAAATTGTTGCAGAGCCCATAGATGCAGTTGTGCTTTTCAAAGGAAACGATAAACCGATTCCTTATAAGTTTAAATATACAGATTGTGTGGGAGAACGGCATGAAGTGAAAATCGGAAAGATTTTATCTAGCGAAGAACGTAAGACAGCAGGAATACGAACCTATATTTATAATTGTCAGAGCATTATTAATGATATAGAGAAGCGGTTTGAGCTGAAGTATATCATTCATGAATGCCGATGGGAACTTTATAAAATATGAAGTGTCAAGGGAGTCCTATTTTAAAATATTATATTTCAGGTACTAAAAAACAACATTTCAAATGTTTACTATTGTTAAAGGAGAAAATATATTATAACATAAGAGTAATGGATGATTTTGGTAACATGTTTCGTC
>JAYFPL010000080.1:0-6513 GCA_034927775.1 Anaerovorax sp.
CTTGTCGCAATCGTGTTTATAGATTCCAATTCTATTAATTCGCCTGCTTTAACAGCATGGTATAAAGATGCTGAGCCAAATGTCTCAACAGCCAATACTTTTGTATCAGTCCATTTATTTCTTATCAATCCTTCAACAACACCACAAAGAAGTCCTCCTCCCCCAACAGATAATACAATCAGATCTGGTTGCTTTTCACACTGTCCCTTTAACTCATCAATTATAGTTGAGTGACCTTCCCATAGTAGTGGATGATCAAACGGAGGTATATATGCTGTATTTTTATCATCTGCAAGGGAGAGCGCATATTGATGAGCATCATCCCAAACATCTCCATGAATAATGACTTTTGCGCCTTCATTCTCCAATTTGCTAACAACAAATCCAGCTGTAGTTTTAGGTATAACTACCGTAACCTCTACACCCAGCTTCCGTCCAACATATGCAACTGACAATCCGGCATTGCCTCCTGATGACGACACTAGATGGCTAGCACCATCATTGATCGCTTGTTTACATATTCTGTCCATCCCTCTGAGTTTAAAAGAACCCGACGGTTGATAGGCTTCCATCTTAAGCATTACAGATCGGTCTTTAAAAGAATTCACTTCAAGTAAAGGTGTCCTATTAAAAAGATTCATCATTTCCTCCTTACTCCTTATGGTTTTTTTGTTCAATTTAATGTATATTAGTATTGTAAACCATAAGTTCGATATTTCGATTATTTTTCCTATATATCGAATTATACAAGGTAACCTATAAATTTACAAGGTAAAATTAAGGATGTGCGCATAAATGAAAGATATTACTATCCAAATTGGAAATAACATTAAACAAATACGAAAATCCCGTGGTTTAACTATAGAGGATTTAGCTTTGCAATCAGGTGTAAGTAAGAGCATGATCAGTGAAATTGAGAGAGGAATGCGAAATTCTTCTATCACAGTTCTTTGGAATATTGCAAATACTTTAAAGATTCCACTAAACTATTTACTAAAATCAAATAATTCAGAAACTGCAACTATTTATAAAAAGAGTGAAATATCTACCATGGAAGGAAATGGATTTCTTTTTCAGTCACTTATGAATTTTGACGAAGATAAAAAATTTGAGATATATCTTACAGAATATCATCCTAATACACAGACAGAAGCATCAACTCACTATACCGGTGTTGAAGAATATGCTCTTATAATCACAGGATCACTGTGTCTTAACATCAACGATATCAAATATGAGGCAGGCGAAGGTGATGTAATACATTTTTCTGGTGATAAGTTACACTATTATAGTAACGAGACCAATAGTCCAACCAAGGCATTTATTTTAATGTTCTATCCTGATAATAATCATTAAGAACTAGTACTTTACTCACAAGCATAGACTTCATGTGATTTGCAATTCTCTTATAATCGAAAATTACTTAGCAATATCAAAAGGCAGAGTCAGTAGGTTATTTAAGTTTGACCTAAAACTCTGCCTCATATATATTTAATTGTACCTCTCAAACAGGTTTAAAATCGCCGATTTCTCAGATCCCAGCCTATGTCCTTTATGTTTTTGTCTATTTTTATGAGGAAAAATTCGTCATTTGTTCGTCTGGTTTTTGCCCCATATTTTCTTCAAGTCCACAACATAAATGTACATCACAATCCGGATTTTCACAATTACTAGACAATATTCATTGCAACCTCTCATAAGCATCTCATTCTGTTTCATTAATTTTTTGTTTATGTCCTTTATTTATTTTTTATTAAGTATATTATTAACCCTGAACTGCCGACGTTTTTGTAAAATAATAACAATAGCAGAAACAGCAACCCAAAATATGGAAAATAGTAGTCCTTCCACAATATAGGGTGTTATAATACTCCAACCCGAACCTTTTAGGTTCAATAATTTAAACGGATTAGCTAAAATTGCATATGGCCACATAATTTTTACTATTGAGTAGAATCCTTTAGGCATGAGAAATGTTGGCCATGTTGCACCTGAAGTAATTATGATTACTACACTTATGATTGTATAAAACTCTGCAAAATACAGCGTATTTCTAGGTCTTATAAAAGTTGAAATAAAAAGGCTGCTTGCGGATATAGCGAGAATGAATGTAGCCATCAATACAAAATAGCAAAGGACATTTCCTCTCATTGGTAATCCAAAAAATTTAGCAGCAATAAGCAGTCCGATGTAACTTGCAACGCTGCTGCTTACCCCTATGAAAAGAAATCTTGGGAGAATTGCCTTGATTCTTTCGCATGTATAGGCCTTATAGAATTCTCTTCCGTTTTCTTTTAACTGTAAAAAATCTACTCTCTCCTGTGATAAAACTGGTATTGAGAAATAACAAACAAAAAACGTTTGTATTAAATAAGGTACTATAATATATATCAAGTAGCATAAGTAGCTTAAATAAGGATCATATAAGGTTCGATCTACATAATTGAAAGTACTTATTACCTTTACCGCTTCTTGGGGCAGCATTCCTTTTCCCTCTAAATAATTTAATTCTATTCCAGCATTATATGTAGACAAAACTGATGAAATATAGCCTCTGGCATTGTTTCCAATTAGCAAATTTGTTCCATCAATAAAAGCAATTATTTTTGAAGGATTTCGAGAAGAAAGATCTTGATTAAAATTTTGCGGAATAACAATACCGCATGACAGTTCTTTGCTTTTAATCGACTTTTGTAAGTCTGCTTCACTGTCTACATAATAAATCTGAAAACCTGGATGAGTCTCAAACCCAGTGGAAATTTTTCTGGAAAGAAAGGAATTGTCATTATCTACAATTCCCATAGGGATGTCTTGTACATATATATTGCCAAAAATGCTACATAAGGCAGTAGGAACTATTATTGGTAGTATTAGTAGGAACATAAATATTTTAATATCCTTTTTTAGCAGATTTTTTAACATTTTATCATTATCCCCTTTGTAATAAATCTTGGCTACTGGTTCTATTTTGTTCTTCATGCTTATGCCACAATAATAACAGCAACAAACTCCCTAAAATTACAAACATTAATAGAAATAGAATATTAGGTATAACTGAGCTGAAAGATCTACCTAAAAGTATTACATCACGTATAGGCACAACAGCGTGAGTAAACGGAACATACTTTGAAATTACTTGATATAGTTTTGGCATTGCAAGTACCGGATAAGTATATCCTGATAACAATAAGGTGGCCATAATAAGCATGGAAACTTCTATAGTGGCACCTTTCTCTGGAAACAAGAATCTAAATATGCCCCCTAAATTTGCAACACCGATCATGTTTAACAAAGATAAAATAGCAATAGTACCGTAACTCCCTTCCATTGGGAATCCAAACATTTTATCTAAAATAAACACTGCAGCAACTGTCACTAATGCAGCCAACATCCCTGACAAAATGGAATAATTTAAAGGACAAGGTATTTTAGAATTTTCCTTTTCTACAGCCTCTACTGCAAGAAAATAAACTGCAAGCTGTATCATATTTGCAATAATCCCTGTGATAAAAAAGTATCCGGAGGATTTCCATGGGTTGCCGAGAAATCTGACTTCAGAGCCAATGGGTTGAACATACATCATTGCTTCGTCTTGACTGATATTCAGCCTTGCCTGCATAACTTGAAGAGAAGCCCCAATTCTTATCGTGGCTAGCACTTCTGAAATCTTAGCTTTAGCAGCTCCCGCCATAGACATTTGGCAGCCATCATAAATCACAAGAAGGTTCGGTGAATTTCTATTTACTACATCTTTAGAAAAGTTTTCAGGGATAATAATGCCTGAAACAATCTTATTTTTTTGAATTTCATTTAGAATATCATCTTTACTGTTACCCTCATAGATCACATTGAAGGTGTCATTTGTTTTTATATTCTCAATTAAAGTACGGCTAAGAGAAGAATTATCCAAATCTACAATGCCAAAAGGAACACCAGTAATTACTTGATCTCGAAATTCTAAACCGAGAATAAGTGTCATTGCTATAGGTAAAATAATTAAGAAAGAAATAGGAATGGTTAATCTTTTAATTTCTCCCATCATACCTATTTCCCCTTTCCGCTAAAATCTACAAAAACAGTCATTCCAGAATACAATTCTTCTGTGACATCATTTGGTTCAACTGTTACACTGAAAGCGATTACGTCATAGCTTCCGTTTGCATTAGTGGCACGTTTTACTGCAAAATCAGCACTTTTATTAATTTCTGTTACAGTTCCATGAAATACTTCATCTTTATAAGCGGGGAATGTAACCGTAACCTGTTGATTTTGTTTAACATGAGATAGTTGTTGTTCTGAAACTTGGCATGTAATATAAGGATCCGCTTCGCTTGTAATCGTAGCAACTGGCAGCCCTGTTGAAACCAATTCACCTTGTTCAACATTTAGTGCTGTTATAACTCCATCACAAGGCGCAATTATTTCTGTTTTCTGAAGATAAGTTTCAACTTCAGCTAAAGCGGACTTTGCAGCTTCCAGTTGCCCTTCCAACGTATCTACCGCTGCTGCTGCCGCCTCTTTATCTTCATTTTGTGCTCCTTTCTTAGCTGCCTGATACTTCTGACCTATAATTTCGTATTGGGTAGCAACAGAATCATAGTCAGATTTGCTTACTGCACCGTTTGAGTAAAGAGCAGATATTCGATTAAAATTGGCTTCTGCCAGCCCATAGCTTGCTTTAGCCTGTGCCAATTCTTCATCTGTAGCACCTTTTAACACCTTTTGATAAGTTGCTTGTGCTGCTAACAATTGTCCTTCTACAGCCTTTACGTTGCCCTCAGCCTGTGCTTTCTTTGTTAATAAAGTATTGCTGTCTATTTCAGCAATAATCTGTCCCTTTGTAACACGGTCTCCTTTTTTTATATGTAATGCTTTAAGTTGGCCTGCTGCTAAGGAATTAACATTTGTTTCCTTTAGCTCCAATGAGGATTGCACTACTAATGAATCATCTTCTTTTCCGATAAGCGCTTCACCTGTTGTTACATTAAAAAGAGCTGCAAGAGCAATTATTGCTAACAATATTACCATGGTCTTTTTAGAGTTTTTTATGTTTTTAATTTTATTAATTTTTTCTAGCACTTTAAGCCCTCCATAAAAATTTTATTGCATTTTTTATAAACTAAGATATAATTTATTACACAATATGAGTAATATTTCTCTAATTGATACCTTATAATTTGGCATTATAGCATAATAAGGTAAATCATTTCAAAGGACAATTTCCTCAATATGTGGCATAAGATACAAAATTGTAAAATTGTAGAATATCAAGGAGGTAAAATAATGGGTAATAGTACTGACCTTAGGGTTATAAAAAATAAGAAGCATATAAAGGAAGCATTTTTGGAACTAATTCAAAAATGCGATTATGAAAAGATAACAGTGACTGAATTAGCAGAAAAAGCCATGATTAATAGAAAAACATTTTATCTGCATTATGAAACAAAAGATGCACTTCTAGATGAAATCATACAAGACGGATTGAAGATCATGCTAAAAAATACCCGTTACCCTGATTTAATGCCTAATAAAGACTATCATCTGGGTTCTGTAGAAAATGATATACTTTGCATACTTAAAAATATATCTTCAGATAAGACATTATTTAAATTGCTTTTTTCAAACAATGAGATGCAAAAGCAAACTAAAACTATAATAAAAGATAGATTAATTAGTATTGTTTTGGACAATTATTCTATTAATTCACATATTCCCGAAGACCTTTTTTCATTAGCTATTACAGCTGTCGCAATGGAAATGTTTAGATGGTGGCTAGATCAAGAAGAATGCTCTGAAGAAGAAACCGCTCTTATATTTATTGAACTACTGATAAATGGATTTACACAACTGGCTAAATAGCAGTCCTATAATAACTTTAGAGCAATATGTTAAGCCAAATTTCTGATTATTATTGTTCAGCAAGCATGTTGAATTTAAACTACCCTAAAATATTAAAAATACTATTTGTCATTTTATCGCCCCTTATGCGAAAATTTCTTGCATAAATGGTCAATCAGATAATCTTTGATATATTTAATATTAATTTTTGTCTTCTTAATTTTTTTCTCTATAATTATTAGACACTTCTCATTGGTAAAAAGTTGATAGCAAAAAAATAATTTTATAGAATTTAATTTTACTAAAGCAATTCAAACTTTTCTCTGATTACTTAGCATATTTTTTATCTATTTTAAAAGGGGCAAAAACCGTCATTTTTCCATCCGATTTTTGCCCCATATTTTCTTCAGAGCCACAACATATTGTGGTTGTATTCTATTTTATTTCTTTGAAATACCCTTTGTCATCTGTTTTGTATACTCAAGGGTTTCAGTTGTTATGGTTATTAGAAAATGACACCAGATTCCTTATTTTTCAACGCTTTTACCACATTCCAGTAAGCAAACTACCTCCGTATGCCGTGAACTTGTAATAATGATGTCGTAAGGACCTATTGGTTCCTTGGCGGCAAAAGTTTACGCCTTGTTTTATCGCTTATGAATTTGTTTTTATTTC
>JAYFPL010000122.1:0-6028 GCA_034927775.1 Anaerovorax sp.
TGAAATGGCATTCAAAGCATCTCCGGCTTCATCAACATAGATGGGTTTTCTTGCAATATCAGCCATTGCAAGCATTCCAACTAATTTGCTGTTTTCTACAACGGGTAAGCGTCGAACTTGGTGTTTTGCTAATAGCATCGATGCTTCATGTGTATTCATTTCCGGGTTTGCATAAACTAAATTCTTGGTCATAATATCTTGGGCTGTTTTTTCATTTCCCGGTTCTGCCATAGCGCGAATAACCATGTCACGGTCAGTAATGATGCCAACAGGTTCACCACGATCTGTACAAACCGGAAGGGAGCCAATGTTTTCTTGCTTCATATACTTTGCAATTTCCGACAAGGAAGTGTCTGGACGAACCCAAGTAACGGATGTTGTCATTAATTCTTTAACTTTCATAAAAAACCTCCTTTTTGATTAGTATGCCAAAAAAAAGGTAATTTTATTTATAGGAATGGGCATAAATGAACTATTTTTAACGATCCGGATTCCAAAATAGTTTAGCAAATAGCAACATAATGGTAAATAGCTCTAGTCGGCCGATCAGCATATAAAATGCTAAAAACATCTTTGAAAAATCAGAGAATGCACTATAGTTTGCGGAGGGACCAACCAGTTCAAAACCAGGGCCGATGTTCCCAAGACATGCTGCAACAGAGCTGATACTTGTTAACATATCGAAATTTTCCAAAGAAATGATAAGACTTCCAAACAAAAGCAAACATGCATATAAAACAGGAAAACTAGTGATACCTGAAACGGTAGCAGAAGGAATTGCTTTTCCTTGAATCTTAACCGGCACAACAGCGCGAGGGTGCAGTTTTCGATACATGCCTCTTCGAATCAGCTTTAATAAAATTAAAACTCGAATTACCTTTACTCCGCCTCCTGTAGAAGACGAACAGCCACCAACAAACATGAGTAAGAAAAGAACCATTTTGCTAAAGGTTGGCCATAAATCAAAATTCGTTGTCGAGTATCCTGTGGTAGTAGTAATGGATGCTGCTTGAAAAACGGAATAACGTAAAGATTCTCCTATGGTATCATAAGTATTTGTACTCCAAAGGTTCCATGCAATTAAGACTGTTGCGATGGCAATGATAATGAGATAACCTCGCAGCTCGTAATCTGAGAAAAAATCTTTGATCTTTCTTTGTAGAAGAAGATAATAAAGATTAAAATTTACACCAGCTAAAATCATGAATACAGTAATGACAATATCTACGTATATACTATCAAAATGTGCAATGCTGTTATTATAACTGGATAAGCCACCGGTACCTACCGTACCGAAGGTATGTACTAGAGCATCATATAAATTAACTCCACCAATACAAAGGAGAATTACTTCTAAAAGAGTCATGCCAAAATACATGGAATATAAAATTCGTGCAGAGTCTGAAATTTTAGGAGATAGCTTATCCAAAGTAGGCCCAGGGGTTTCAGCACGTATAATACGTTGACCGCCAATTCCTAATGCAGGCAATAATGCGATTGCAAAAACTAGAATACCCATACCACCTAGCCAATGTGTAAAAGAACGCCAAAATAAAATTCCCTTTGGAAGTACTTCAATATCAGTAAGTATGGAAGCACCTGTTGTGGAAAATCCTGAAGCTGTTTCAAAAAAAGCATCAATAAACGATGGAATGGAATTGGACAGTAAAAACGGAAATGCTCCGAAGATGGATGCTAAAATCCAACAAGAAGCTACAATTAAAAATCCATCACGCATACGCAGTGTGGATGAAGTTGGTTTTATCTTATATACGACAAAAGCACCTAGGAATAACATAGGTACAATACACCGTGCAAATGAAATGGCTGCATCGATTTCATTATATAGCAATGATACAATTAACGATGGGATCATTGCTGCTGCCAAAAGAATCCCAATGGCAGCATCTACTTTTAATATAAGTTTATAATTCAGGACCATAGCAAATACCTTTCTTATTTGAAGAAGCGTGAACGCTTGGAACGGAATAATTTTTCCAGACGCGGAATGTTAGATAGCAAGGATAAAATAATAATGCGATCTCCATTTTTAATTACAGTGTCTCCATTTGGAATAATTGCTTCATCACCACGATGGACGGCAGCAATAATGACACCTTCCGGCAACTCCAAATTTTTAAGCGGTTGATTTAAAAGCCGCATTTTTTGATCGGCAACCAATTCAATAAATTCTGCTTGTCCTTGAATCAGTTGTGAAAAAATAATGTGTGTAGACCCCTGAATGTAACGTAAAATATTTGTAGCGGACATATCTAGAGGATTAAGTGCCATGCTGATTCCCATATTCTCAATCAAATCTGCATAGCTTTTTCGACTTACTTTGGCTACAACATCTTCAATGTCATGCTGTTTTGCCATCAAAGCGAGCAGAAGATTTTCTTCATCAAATCCAGTAAGGGTTATAAAGGCATCCATTTCATTTATGTTCTCTTCTTCCAATAAATTAGGATCGGTTGCATCCCCATGAAGTACCATGACCTTATCTAGATGTTCAGAGAGATATTGACAACGTATTTTGTCAATTTCAATGATTTTAACCGCCACACCAAAAGCAGATAGCTTTTGTGCGAGATAAAATCCGGATTTTCCTCCGCCTGCAATCATAACACGTTGTAAATCAGTATATTGATTTTTATCGTGTACAATATCATTTAGCTTTTGAATGTGCTCATCGAGTCCTAAAACATAGAGGCGATCCCCGTTTAATATGATAGTATCTCCCCTTGGTATAATTACTTTTCCGTTTCTAGATATTGCAGTAACCTGCATATCTCCCAGTATCTTTGTAACGTTATGAATAGGCTTGTCAACCAGTACAGGGAGTTTATCAGTTGAAAACTCAATCACTGCAATTTTTCCGCTGGAATAGCAACCATTATTAAGCGTATATTTTTCAACAAGATATTTATATATTTCATTGGAAATAGACATATCTGGGTTTACTATAAAGTCAATGTTTAATGCTTCCTTAATGATTTGGATTTGTTTTACATGCTCCGGGTCACGTATACGAGCAATGACCTTTGGACAACCCAAATGCTTTGCAAAAGAACAAATGACCATATTTTTTTCATCATTATCGGTAACTGCAACTAAGTAATCATAAGTCCATATTTTTATTTCTTCCATAAATGAAATTTGTTTTGCATTTGCATTTATAGTTAATAAATCAAGCTGACTATTTATTTTTTGCAGCAAATCACTGTTTTTATCAACTAAGGTAACTTCATTGTCACCACTTAATAGCGCTTCTGTAATCGTGATGCCTAATTTGCCGGCACCAATAATTGCCACTTTCATTTGCTCTCTCCTTGAAATATAAAAACGATTATTGTATATACATCTTAATATTTTACCATTATTTTCGATGAAATCAATGAAAAATTGTATTTTTCAACGAAATGAGGTAAAATCAAATTTACAAATTAATTTTGATCGATATATATGGAGGCTAAGATGAAAATCAAACGATTTATCGGAGGGAATTTAGAGAGTAATGGATATGTGCTTTACGATAAAGAAGGCGGCGAAGCTTTTATTATAGATCCGGGTTACCTTCCGGAACGTTTTTTAAAGGCGTGTAGCTCTTTTAAATTAACAGTGAAAGGGATTTTATTAACACATCACCATTATGATCATGTCGGAGCAGTGGAACGTTTGAAAAAAGAATGGGATTGCAACGTTTACCTTCACTGGAAAGATATGGAATATTATAAGAGAACTGTTGATGTAATGTTAGAAGATGGGGAAGTTTTATTATTGGGAAATGAGGAATTACATGTAATACACACACCGGGACATACACATGGCAGTGTATGCTTTTTTTCGAAAAAAAGCAAATGTGTTTTTACAGGCGATACGATTTTTAATATTGACCTTGGCCGTACGGATTTAGAGGATGGATCTGAGGTAGAAATGCGTCATTCGATAAGAAATATCATTTCAAATTGGAGTAATGATATTACTATTTATCCAGGTCATGGTGACAGTGCAACGATGAAGTATGTACGTGCCCATAATAGGGAATACTTAGATTTAGTATAAATAGTATAAAGAGTATAAAGAGTTGCGCTTACTTGTCAGAAAACGATTTTATTGCTATAATAGGTATTTTCTGCTATAATCATCCTGATTGGGAAAGATAAATAAGCAAGGAATTATTTTTTTTACTTGTTTTTAAAATGGGAAAAACAAGAGAAAGATGGAGTGAAAGAATGATAAACAAACCAATTGTTGCTGTCGTAGGAAGACCTAACGTAGGTAAATCGACATTTTTTAATAAAATAGTAGGTCGGCGGGTATCTATTGTAGAGGATACACCGGGAGTGACGCGAGATCGTATTTATGCAGAAGCAGAATGGAATGGAGCCCCGTTTATTTTAATTGATACCGGTGGTATTGAGCCGGATTCTGATGATATCATTTTATCTCAGATGCGTAATCAAGCAGAGATTGCTATGGAAACTGCACAGGTCATCCTGTTTTTGGTTGATGGCAGAGCCGGTGTAACGTCAGCGGATCGGGAAGTGGCATCCATGCTTCGAAGAAAAGGCAAGGATGTTATTTTAGTTGCAAATAAAATTGATACGCCAAAGCTTCCGGATGATTTTTATGATTTTTATGAATTGGGATTGGGAGATCCGATTGCAATTTCTGCAGCGAATATGTTGGGACTGGGCGATCTCCTACAACTGATTGTGGAAAAATTTCCAACGAATAATGAAGAGGATGAAGAGGATGAAAGGACAAACATTGCAATTATTGGGAAGCCAAATGTCGGAAAATCTTCTTTAATAAATGCATTTTTAGGAGAAAATCGGGTTATCGTCAGCAATATTGCAGGTACCACACGTGATTCTATTGATACTCCTTTTATGCATGGAGAGGATTCTTTTTTATTAATTGATACCGCTGGAATTCGAAGAAAAAGTAAAGTAACACATGATATTGAACGCTATAGTGTTATCCGTGCTATTTCAGCGATTGAACGCTGTGATGTTTGTTTTTTGATGTTGGATGCACAAGAAGGTGTAACGGAGCAAGATAAAAAAATTGCTGGTGTTGCGCATGAAGCCGGAAAAGGTATTGTTGTCGTTGTAAATAAATGGGATTTAATTGAAAAAGAAACCAATACGATGCGAGATTTTGAGAAAGAAATTCGTGAAGAACTTTCTTTTATGCCATATGCACCGATTTTGTTTATTTCTGTTTTAAAAAATCAAAGATTAGAAAAATTAATTAATATGGCAAAAATGGTTGCAGACAAACGGGCAATGCGTGTTCCAACCGGTCAGCTTAATAGCTTGATTGTCGATGCTACCATGATGCAAGCACCGCCTTCCGATAAAGGAAGACGTTTAAAAATCTATTACGTGACACAGGTTGCTGTAAAACCACCTCTTTTCTCATTCAAGATAAATGATCGGGAATTGATGCATTTTTCTTATGCTCGTTATTTAGAAAACAAAATAAGAGAAGGATTTGGCTTTGAAGGCACTTCAATAAAATTTGTATTTAGAGAGAAAGGTGAGACCGTAAATGAGTAATCCGATTTATTTGATAATTCCAGTAGCGATTGCGTATTTTATAGGTAATATTTCACCTGCTATTTTAATTGCGAAATCATTTGGAATTGATATTCGGTCGCAGGGAAGCGGCAATGCAGGCAGTACCAATGTTCTTCGTGTTCTTGGTAAAAAAGCTGCCATAGCAACACTTGCCATCGATGTTTTAAAAGGTGTTATTGCGGTTCTTTTGGGCCGTTACATAGGAGGCCAATCCTTAGCCGTTTTTTGCGGGTTAGCAGTATTTATCGGTCATATATGGCCCCTCTTGTTTGGGTTTCGTGGAGGGAAAGGTATTGCAACAGGGTTTGGAGCCATTGTGACCATTGAGCCAATTCTTGGCTTAGAGATTGCTGTAATTGCTCTTTTGGGAATTGTTTTTTCAAAGAGAGTTGCCGTGGGATCAATTTTAGCTGCTGTAGCATTACCGTTTTTAGCATATT
>JAYFPL010000127.1:0-27730 GCA_034927775.1 Anaerovorax sp.
AGCCATCTTGAACAAAGCCAATAAAGAAATTCTTCGAAGTCATATTAAATGCTGTGTTAAAAATGCATTGGAAAGTGACAATGAAACAGAGAAAGATAAAAAAATAGAAGAGATGCTGACTCTTCTGGATAAAATGGGTAAATAAATTTACTCATTTATGATTTTTAATATATGCAAAAGCCGCAAAGTAAAATACTGCGGCTTTTTTATTTGATTAAAAATAAAATGAAACTTGATGTACATTTTTTATTGGTGTAAAAAATCCTGCAGTCCAATTGCAGTTGTGTTTCTGATTCCTGTAATTGTTTCTGCATGATAAAGTGCACTTACAATTGATTCTTCTACTGCTTCAACAGTAGCCTCAAAAACCATATCAATATTTTCATCGTAAAACATTTTAAAATTCATTATATTTCTATCACTGTAATGAGGAAGTCTGTTGGCAGTCGTAAAAGCAATCGCAATATCTCCGCTTCCATTTCCACAGTATGAGCCTGTCCTTGCGAGAGATATTGTAGCTCTTTTTGCCACTCTCTTTAATTGCCGTTCAGAAAGTGGTATATCCGTAGCAATTATAATTATTATTGAACCCTGATCTTTCTTATTAATTGAACATTCATTTGTATCATAATGCTTGCCCCCGATTACGAGGTTGCCTGCTTCTCCGAAATTCGCCATTACCAATGCACCAATTGTATACTCAGTATCATCAATTTTTACAAGCCTGGATGAGGAACCGATACCACCTTTTAAGCCTAAACAGCACATTCCGGTTCCTCCACCTACAGCACCTTCATCAAATATAATACCTGCTTTATCAATTGCTTCATAAACGTGCTTTTCTTCAACATGAAATCCCCGAATATCATTTAATCTACCATCGTTGCATTCGGTAATAAGACAGTTAACAGTCCCTGTTTTAACTCCGATATCCGGATTTTCCTTTAACATATATTTTGATAAAGCAGTAAAAGCAGTACCTATACTTAATGTATTGGTAAGTATTATTGGTGTTTCAATTGTACCAAGTTCTTCAATTTGTATAATCCCGATACTTTTACCGAATCCGTTGATTATCGAGGCACCCGCCATTACCTTATCGAGAAAAATATTTCCTTCGTGCGGTAAAAGAGCCGTTACTCCAGTATTGATATTGTTATCTTTTATAGTAATATGACCTACTTTAACCCCTAAAACATCTGTTATTAAATTATATTTTCCATGTGGCCATTTGGAAAATAAATTCAATCTACTATTATTTGGTATTCCCATCCTATACACTCTCCTTAATTACCACCTGATAAAATCATTAAATTCAATCCACCATAGGAAAAACGAATGCGCTTTGAAAAAATTGAGTTATTCATATAACAAATCATGCTGTAAAATATATGCATATTTTATGCCATTATAGAGCGAGGGTCTTATTTTTCCATATTAAAAACTGTTTAAATGATAGTTCTTTTTTTCTTTTTCTATAATTGTACATTTTCACTTTATTTTGAAAGATGAGAACCAGCTGCCAAATATAGTTATAAAATTTTAAATATAAATAAATCTTATTTAATAGGATTAAATATTGAATTATTCTGAATTTTGCGATTCATTATGCTATAATTATTTATTAATGAAAAAAATTTGAGGTGTAAGATGAAAAAAATCGAAGTTGTCTATAGAAATCGTTTTAATATGGATGCAATTCTTTATTTAGAAGGAATTCTTAAAAAAATATTTGAGGAATATGTAGAAATAGAAAATTGTTTTATTGATGAGCTTTCAAACGATTCACAGGTTAATGCCGATGCTTATATTGTAATCGATAAAAAATTATTACCAGAATTAAAAAAACATATGCATATTTTTAAAAATGCAGTAATTATGACTAGAAGCGCCAGAAAAGAACATTTGCCTAAAATCCTAAAAATACCAAGAAATACAAATGTCCTAATAGTCAATGATACATTACAAAGTGCTGAAGAAATGGTATATATGTTTTATGAACTTGGGATAGGGCATGTTAATTTTATACCCTATGATGAAAACCTTGAATCGGAAGGCATTTATGACGAAATTGAATATGCAATCACACCGAACGAACCGCAATTGGTGCCAAAGAATATTAAAACTGTTATTAACACAGGATACAGAGAAATTGGATTTGATACGCTTCTTCAAACCATGAATATTCTGGATTTGAATAATGAGCGTGTAAATTACAATCTTATAAGGCATATTTCCAGCATTATAGAACCTTTAAAGGATTTTCAGATAAATTATTTTGATAGTTATTTAAAAGAACAAATGCTGAATGAATACGTATACGATTCGGATTCATCTATTTTTGTCATAGATTCTGAGAGTCGTGTAGTATATTTTAACAAAAAAGCCAAAAAAATATTTGGTTTTAATCAGAATTCATCTGCACCTGTTGAGCATTACGTTTTAGATGAAATAAGAAATGAAATATCAAAACCTGAAGATATTTCTAAGCAAATGGTTTCCATCGATGGATTAAACTATATTATGAATAAAGTATCCATTGTTGCGGCAGAACAAAAACTTGGTTACTTTGTTACATTACAAGATGAAATCGTCATTAAAGATATGGAGACCAGTCTAAATAGGAAACTTAAAGAAAAGGGTTTGTTTGCTAAATATAATTTCAATAACATTATATTTAAATCTTCTACAATGAAACAAAGTATTGAATTAGCTAAGAAAGCAGCATTGACTGATTATACTATACTGATCAGTGGTGAAAGCGGTACTGGAAAAGAGCTTTTTGCGCAATCAATACACAATTATTCCGAAAGAAGCAACATGCCTTTTGTCGGTGTAAATTGTGCTGCATTACCCGAGTCGCTGTTAGAATCTGAGTTGTTCGGATATGAAGAAGGCGCCTTCACAGGAGCAAGAAAAAAAGGAAAATTAGGGTACTTTGAGCAGGCCAATAAAGGTACAATTTTTCTAGATGAAATAGGAGATATTTCTCCGAAATTGCAGTCGGGATTGCTGCGTGTTCTGCAGGAGAGACAAATTATGAGAATTGGCAGTGATAAAGTAATTGATATTGATGTGAGGATAATCGCTGCAACCAATAAGGATTTACTTCAGGAGGTGAAAAAAGAAAACTTTAGAAATGATTTATATTATAGATTAAATGTACTTCAGATCGTAGTACCGCCACTGCGAAACAGAAAGGAAGATATTCTTTTGATTTTTGAAGAATTCATGGGAAAGGATTATAGGAATGTCAGTTCGTCGGATAAAAGGCAAATTTTAAATTATGATTGGCCCGGAAATGTACGAGAGTTAGAAAGCTGTGCCTTATACTATAAAATGTTGAAAAAATTGCCTCCATTATTTGAGGAAGGCGGTGTCCTTGTTAAAAATCGCAAAGAAACGCTTAAGAATGGTGTAATTTCTATAAATGAAGTAAAGGAACAAATATTAAAATTGTTAATGGATAATAACGAAATCGGACATGGACTGGGTAGAACAGAATTAGTACGAATGTTAAAAATGTCTTATATGAATGTAAGTGATGTAAAATTGAGAAAAATTTTATTAGACATGCAGAAAGAAGGCCTAGTTGATATTGGAATCGGAAGACAGGGTACCCGAATTACCGAAAAAGGATTACAAAAATTAATAGCAGAATAAAATTTGGTATGAATATTGCACATTGTTATTAGTATGAAACTATTCTATATTCCAATAAGAAAGGAGAAACTATGAATTTTTTAATCTTTTTTACAAACGACATTATTTGGGGCCCGTGGTTATTAATTATAATTGCCGGCGTAGGTATTATTGCTACGGTAGCTTCAAAAGGCTTTCAGTTCAGATACTTGGGATATATTCTGAAAAATACCTTCGGTAAACTATTGGGAGGTTCTAAGAAAACCAATGAGGAACAGGATAATTCCGCAGGACAACTTTCGCCATTCCAAGCCATTTCAATGGCTATTGGAGGTGCCGTAGGTACAGGAAACATCGGTGGGGTTGCAACAGCGATTGCAGTTGGAGGACCAGGTGCAATTGTATGGATGTTTATCGCATCACTGCTTGGCATGATAACAAAAATGATGGAAGTTACGCTTGCGGTGCATTACAGAAAGAAAAACATAAATGGAGATTTTTATGGTGGTCCTACTTATTATATGCAGGAAGGATTAGGCAAAGAAAAACATTTTAAACTCTGGTTTATACCGGCTATGGTTTTTGGGCTAGGCTTGCTTATAACTGTATTTCTTACTATGACTACATATAACGTTGCAGATGCAATGTACTCAACAACCCAATTTGGCAGTTTGGTTTCTTGGGGATGGTTTTATTCCATATCCACATTCGTCGTAATCATATTTGGTATAAATGGTGTTGCAAGAGTCGCAGAAAAATGTGTGCCTTTTATGTGTTTGTTCTATGTAATATCTGGTATTATCGTTATCTTACTTAATATTAGCTCCTTACCTTCCGCTATTGCTCTTATTTTCAAAAGTGCTTTTACTCCTACTGCTGCTGTGGGTGGATTCTCAGGAGCAACGGTAGCACTTTGCTTAAACACTGGGTTTAAAAGAGCCTTATATAGCAACGAAGCTGGGTGGGGTACTTCCCCAATGATTCATGCTTCCGCAAAAGTTGATCATCCAATCAAACAAGGTATGTGGGGAGCTTTTGAAGTATTTGTTGATACGTGCATTGTATGTACGATTACCGGACTTGTCATTGTTATTACAGGTGTGTGGGATTGCGGACTTGCCGGTGCATCCCTTACTTTAATGGCGTTTGAATCTGGCATTGGCAGTTTCGGAAGATGGATCATTGCTATTTCAGTATTTCTATTTGCTTTTTCAACAACTGGCGGCTGGTGGGTGTACAACGAAATTCTGTTAAAGCATCTTCTGGGCGAAAGAGTTAAATTAATAAATTTCTTTCTTTGGATATTAAAAATTGTATATCCGTTTGCAGGAATTGTTGTCTGCTATATGGTAGTTGCAGATCCAGCTCTTGCAAGTGGAGACATCTGGGTTATTGCAGATATTGGATCAGGGCTTCCTACATGGATGAACTTGATTTGTCTGGTTTTCTTAGTACCTAAATTTATTCAGTTATTAAATGACTATAAAGCAAAATATATGGGAATCGGAGAAGTTGACCCTAATTTTAGAGTATTTTACAATAAAGATGACGCTCCCGTATTAAAAAATACAGAATTTAAAAAAGCAGAATAATAACAAAAAAAGAATAATAACAAAAACAGGCAGTCCCTTCGGCTGCCTGCTTTCTATTTTATCCCATTATATATTCCCTCATTATATTTAATTCCATAGGATTTTTGGCTATATATCGTACAGTATTGCTATCCAGTTTTTCTACCCCAGGCATAGCAAGGGCATTCCTTACAGGCTGATGAGATTTTAAGCATACTTCGAGAATCAGTTTATCAGGAATATCTTTCGGAGGAATATCTTCAGATATTGCTTTTAAAACTCCCTGATATATCAGATCACAAGAAATTTCAGGATGAATATTAAAGGTAGAATTCCCTTTACATTTCTTAACTGCGACTGTATTGATTTTGGGAACTTCTTTTTTTGCTAAATCACATATAGCTTGATCCCCACTTAAAAAAATAGTGGGAACACCATATTGTGCAGCAAAATTGCTATTTATAGTAAACTCTGAAGCTACTTCACCATTAATTTTTATGTAATTTATCTTATCTTTATTTATGGTATGTGCAAGAGGACTGCCATCCGATCCAGCTGGAGCATGATAGCCAATGCAAATGAGTCCAGCATATTTTTCATCAATACCGGCAACCATGGAACCGGGGTGACATGCCCATCCACGCATCAACATGGTCTCTTTAGGAAGTTTAGCATGGTCTAAATTACGAGCTGAATCATGGCCATCACGGACAACAACGCGGTGACCAGCATCAAGAATCGCTCTGCATGCCGCAGAAACCTCATTTATCATTTGTGTGCGTGCTTCTTCATAACCTTCACCGCCTTTCTGGGTTTCACACCATGAAGTAACGTCCGTAATACCTTCGATATCTGCACTGATATAAAATGTTTTTTGTTTCATATTCTAACCTCCTGTATTTGGTATTTAACTTATTATAAAATGATTTATTGAGCGTTACAATGAAAGTGAAAATATAAATAAACATTAGTGTATTTGAATCTTTTATTTTCTTTTATTGTGACTTAAAATCATAACTTAATTATCTTTAACCATCTTTGCTTATTTTGCAAAGATTTAAAAAATGTTTATAATAAAGTAAAATATCCATAAAATTTTTTAAATTCTCTGAGTGAAAACGTGTTTTCCGTCGAATGTACTATTGAAGAATTCTTCATTGTCATATCAGCTAGCAAGGAAATATACTGATAAATTTAAAAAATATAGTTATAACGAGGTTAATATGAATGATCAACAATTATTGCTGCTTCTCCAAAATTCTCCTTCTAACGGACTTGCAAAAGCCATCGATGAATATGGGGATTCTGTCCGTTGGATTGTATGCAAGATAATAGGTTTAAATAATTCGGAAGATATCGAAGAATGCGTTTCAGATGTTTTTGTTCGTCTATGGCAAAGCATTGACCGTTTTGATACAAAGAACGGTGTTCCATTAAAAAGCTACCTGTATGGCATTGCTCGTTATACAGCTTTAGACTATCGAAAAAAACAGCAAAAGGATACACTTTCGATTCCACTGGAGGAAGACAGTCTTTCTTTGGAAACGGATTTTACCGATGAACTCTCAAAAAAGACAAATACTTCAATTTTGCATGAAGTAATTGAAAATTTGCCGCCACCTGACCAAGAAATTTTTATCCGTCGTTACTTTTTTGAAGAACGAATAAAAACAATTGCCAGCACATTGCACTTGACGGAGAAGGTAGTGGAAAACAAGTTGTATAGGGGAAAAATAAGCTTAAAAAAACAATTAATCGAGAGGGGATTTATTATATGAATAAACTGACTGATTTGATCGGGAATTGGCAGCCTGACGAAAAAATAATGGATGAAATGATGCAAAAAGAGCAAGAAAAAAACGGCACTGTAGCATTGAATGAAGGGGAAAAAACAGATTTATTAAACAAAGTATTAGAAAAAGCAAACATTCCAAATCCAAACACTTATGAAGAAATCTCTGATTTATTCGAGATGACTGCCGAAAAAAATCCAGTACCGCAAAGTAGTATGGTAACTATAAAATTTAAGAATAAAAAAATGAGAAAACGCCGTTTGCTTCCAGCAATTTTAGTTGCAATTTTGGCTATGGCAACCATATCCTTTGCCGCAGTAACAACCATAATTGATCCTGCTTTTCTCACCTACCTAAAGCCGTCTTATCAAGAGCAAATCGATGCCATTCAAAATTCCGCCATATTGCTTGGGCAAGAAGACAGCGATAACGGATACACAATAAGAGCACGTCAGGCCATAGGAGATAAAAATATGGTCTATGTCTTATTTGATCTTATTGCAGAGGACGAAAATGTATTAAATCTTCCATATTACGGATTTTCTTCTTATGATGTAAAACTGAAAGATAACTTTACCCCATTTCATACCGGTATGGGCTACTCTTTCTCAGAAATGGAGGATGAGGATCCAAATGATAATACTCGTACGTTCCTTTTAGAATTAAGCAGTAATCAAAGCCTCTTAAAGAAAAATTTGCAAATTCAATTTGAAAATATCTGCACTTACCTTGAAACTGAGCCTTACGAAGAAACTTTGGTAAGTGGTAAATGGGAGCTAAATATTCCTTTGGATTATAAGGATGCCTCCATTACCACTCACCCAATGAAAAAAATCTCACTTTCTGGCTCAGACAAGAATGTATTGGTCACTACCTTAAGGATTTCCCCAATTTCCATCACCATTAAGGCAAAGGGGAAAGGAGTTTCCTTATATGATTCTGCTCCGCAGACAGAACCGGTACAAAATGAAATTGAAATTATATTAAAAGACGGAAGTAAAGTAGATTATAACTCTTCAGGAACACATAGCGATGGAATTACATTCGCAAAGGATCAATCCTTCTCAAAAATTATTGACCTGCGTGAAATTGAGTCCATTCGTTATATGGAAACTGAACTTTGGCATTAAGCTTTGATGCAATTTTTAAATAGCTTAAGATATAAAATTAAGCTGTTTCATTGACTTGTAAAAGCTTTTCTGCAGTCACTTTAAAATCCACATGGGAAGTCTCTTCCACTCTTTTCTTCCATTCATTTGGAAGCGCAGTTGCTCCGGAATAAGCACCGCACAGGTTGCCGCAGATGGCTCCATTTGTGTCAGCATCATCTCCGGCATTGATTGCTGCCAAAATACCATCCTTTGCATTTCCGCCAACGGCATAAAAAACACCAAAAGCAATGGCTACAGATTCGTAAACCTGCATACTTGCTCCAAAGATACCAACCAGTTCATCTAAAACCGCGGAAAACCCTTTTTCGCGGTTTTCGTCTACCAATCTCTTAACAAGACGAATGCGGCGAGATACACTTGGTGCTGTGATATCATAACCAACGGATTCACCGTATTCAGCAGCCTCAGCGGCAATGTCCATAATCTCGCCAGGCGTTTTTCCGCCTTGGATTCCAGCAGCGCAGGCGGCCGCTACCGCACAGGCCGCCGCCACCGCAGGGGCGCTTCCGTGACTCGGCACGGAAGACTGCGCTGCCGCTTGTTTGCACTGTTCCAAATCCGCATGATACCGAATTCCAATCGGTGCAACCCGCATTGCACTTCCATTCGTTGCGCTTTCCTTTGCTCCTTCCTCCGGATCTCTTCCTTCTATCAGTGCTGTTAAGAACCTTCTTGTAGAAGGTCCAATCACTGTACTTTCCAACATTTTATTCTCAATCGCCCATTCCTTCATTGCACGTTCAAATTCCACTTTATCAAAACAGCCCTTTTCAATCAAAAGATTTGCAATGATTACACTTTCCTGCGTATCATCTGTAATTTCTCCTGCATGAAGTGTTCCATGGTAACTCTGTGTTTCCAATTCCGGTTCAATAAAATCCTCGATATACCCATATGTTTTCTTAATTTTTTCTCTTGTAAAAAAGGATGCAGGCATCCCCATGGCATCGCCAATGGCCCCTCCTACTAAGCAACCGTAAGCTCGATCTAACATTATTTGTCCTTCCTTTCTTGCTTTTATTTCTTATAAATAATCCTGTAATTCTTTTGGTAAATCCGCAGTGGAAAATCGTCCATGCGGTCCTGAAATCAACACTGTTTTTGCTGCGCATGATGACGCAATCTGCGCTGCTATAGGAAGCGGTATTTTTTTTGCTAAGCAATGTGCCAATGCTCCTGCAAAGCTGTCTCCAGCTCCGGTCGTATCAACTGGTTTTACAGCCTGTGCCGTATACTGAAATTCGCTATTTCTATGATATACGGCTCCCCCCTGCTTTCCATTCTTTAAAAATACCGTTTTTCCTTGCTTTGCAAGATTGCTTGCCCATTTTTTAACGTCCTGGTTATGTGATAAAAATAAACCTTCTGTTTCATTCGGTGTCAATACATCCGCCAATTGCATCATAACAGCCAATGCTTCTGACTCGATTTTATCAACCAAAGGACTCGGATCGAACAGGATAGGGATATTTTTTTGTTTGAGTTCCCTCATAAAGTCTAATAAGACTTCCGTTTCCGTTTCCCCTTCCAGTAAATAATATCCGGTCAATGCTGCAAACTCGATGTTCTCTAAAATCTCATCCGGTACCAAATCACGGTAAAAGTTAATTTCACAGCCCTTTGCGGTTAAAAAAGTTCGTTCTCCATCCGGTTCGATAAATGCCATGCAATAGCCCGTCTGTCCATCTTTGTATTTTATACAGTCACAAGGAAGCTCATTTTCTTCCATATAACGATGAAGTCTCTTTCCCCATTCATCCTTTCCGAGAGCAGAGACCACATAAGGCTTTCCTCCCAAATTTTTTATCGTGACTGCCATATTGAGTGTGCAACCGCCTTCTTGATCAAAACTCCGATTAATATAACCATCCTGTCCTCTTTGAGGCAAGGCATCAATTTCATAAAATCGATCAAGAAGCAATCCGCCTAGTAACAAGACTTGGCTCATTTCTGTTCCTCCATTCTCATACACGAAGAACTCTCCCAACTTAAATGAACCTTATCTCCAACTTTTATTTCCTCCGGTTTCCCTTGGTTCTGAACCTCAGCTAAAACGGTCTTTCCATTGCAGTCGATTGTATATGTGGAAAGATTTCCACTGTATGTGATAAATTGTACGGTTCCGATTAACCCCAACTCGTTTTTTAATTCGATTGCAGACTCATCCTTTGCTTCTAATTTCTTTACATGCAGCTTCTCCGGTCGAATGGCATAAACAGCATCCTTGCCTGCTTCACTGACTTCGTTTACATTTAATTGACTCGTACCACATGTCATCTCCAAAGTAACAGTATTCTTATCTGCTTCAATAACTCTTCCTTCAAAGAAATTAACCTTGCCCAAAAATCCTGCAACAAATGAATTTTTCGGATGCTCATATACCTCATATGGTTTTCCCATTTGTTCCACTCTTCCACGATTCATAACAACTATCCAATCAGATAACGTCATTGCTTCCTCTTGATCGTGCGTAACAAATAAGGCTGTAATGCCTGTTTTCTCCAAAATTCCTCGAAGCTCTACCTGCATTTCTACACGAAGCTTTTTATCAAGGGCACTTAGGCATTCATCCAAAAGAAGCACACTTGGTTCTGTAACTAAAGCACGTGCAAGTGCGACACGCTGCTGCTGACCGCCTGAAAGCTGCTTTGGTTTGCGCATTCCATAATCCGAAAGCTTAACAAGATTCAAAATGGCATCCACCTTTTTTTTGATTTCGTCTTTACCAAGCTTTCTCTGTTCCAGCCCATACGCAACATTTTGCCACACTGTCATATGCGGAAACAATGCATAGCTTTGAAATACCATGCCAATGTTTCTCTTATGCACAGGAATATCATTGATACGTTCTTCTCCAATGTATATTTCTCCTTCATTGGCTTGTTCAAATCCGGCAATCAGACGAAGCGTTGTCGTCTTTCCACAACCGGAAGACCCTAAAAGAGACACTAAAGTTCCATCCGGAATTTCCAAATTCAATTGATCTAATACTGTTAAATCTCCAAATTGCTTCGTTAAATTTTTTATCGTAACATTTGCCATTATGCTTTCCCTCCGTTAAAAATACTTTTTAGGCTTGATCCCATGATTACTCCGACCACAGCAAGACATACAAGGGAGATGCCGATGATGAGAGTCGATACTGCATTGATTTCCGGCGTGAAACCAAATTTAATGGAAGATTGTATTTCAATCGGAAGTGTGGTAATTCCAGCCGGTATTAAAAAGTAACTGATTACAAAGTTATCAAAACTCATCATAAAGGATAAAAATCCTCCTGCTACCATTGCCGGTGCAAGCATCGGCAGTGTAATTCTACGAAATGTCGTAAGTGCATTTGCTCCAAGCGATGCACTCGCTTCATCCAATGCCGAATCTAGTGCCTGTATTCTTGCCTGCAAAACCAAAACCGAGTATGGCAGAGAAATGACAATGTGTCCCGCAAATACAAAAAACATATTTTTATCCATTTGAAATGCTCGAATCATCAATAACAAGGAAAGCCCCATAATCAACCAAGGAATCGAAAGCGGCATTACCATCATAGAAGAAAACAGACCCTTCCATTTTCCGGAAATAACTTGACTTCCAAGTACAAATAAAGTGCCAAGAATCACACAGCAAATACCTGTAACAAATGCAATATATAAAGAGTTGTTCATTGCTGTCATTAATGTTGTATTATCTTTTAATGCTTCATACCATTTTAAACTGAAAACAAACGGCAAAGTGTTATAACGTGATTCATTAAAGCTCATTAGCATTAAAACAAAGATAGGTGTATATAAAAATAGCAAAATTCCTAAAATATATAATTTTGAAAGTACCCCATTTTTCATTGTTTCTCACCTCCCATACGATGAATCAAAGCCATAGCAACCAGTACCATAGCAAACAACAGGAAGGCAATGGCAGCACCAAAATTCCATCCGTATATTTCAAAGAATTGGTCTTCAATGACATTACCTATAAACATACCATCGACGCCGCCTAAAATACGTGGTTCTACAAAACAGCCGAGGCATGGCACAAAAACAAGCAGAATGCCGGAAACGACTCCCGACCAGGACATCGGAAGAGTAACACGGAAAAAAGTCGTCACAGCCGAAGCACCTAAGCTTTTGCTTGCTTCTAAAAGCGCATTATCAATACGTTCCAGTGCAATGTAAATAGTAATAACCATATAAGGAAAAAAGATGTGCACCAAGCTGATGACAACAGCCGTTCGAGTATATAAAATTCCCAAACCATCCTGTGCCATTCCAAGCACATTAAGCATCTCCTCCAAAACACCCCCATCCTGTAAAAAAATCAGCCAGGAATAAACACGAACCAATTGATTCGTAAAAAATGGGATGATAATCAGCATAAGTACAATGTTTCTGATCCCTTTCAGCTTTTTCGCCATAATATAAGCAAGTGGATAAGAAATCAATAAACTGATGACGGTAACCGTTAAGCTTGAAATTACCGTTCTGCCTGTAAGTTTTAAATAAAAACTTTTTTCAAAAAAACGTACATAATTTTGAAGTGTAAATCCAGCTCCGCTGTCATTTCGAAAGCTGTAAAACAGCATGATAAACAGCGGGGCAACGGCAAAAACCAAAAGCGTTAATGTGCCCGGAGCCGTAAGCCATTTCTTATAATTGTTCAACAAAATTCCTCCTTGTAATGCTCTTGTATAAAAAAGGAGAAGCTTTCACTTCTCCCTTCGCTCTTATTTACTGGATTTTACCTCTGTCCAAAGTTCGTTCCAAGTCTGTTTTACCTCATCGGTACGATACTGCATAAAGGTCAAACGGTTCAGAGATGTTTCATCCATACCAGCGCTGGCTGCATATTCCGGATCCAAGGAATCTGCCGCTTCCTGGTTTACCGGTGCCGGACCGCCATTTACTGCCCAGTTATATTGGAAGTCACGACTGATCATCCAGTCAATGAATTTATATGCCAACTCTTCATTCTGACTTCCTTTTGCGATTCCCCAATTATCAACCCAACCAATTGCACCATCTTCTGGTACAACATAAGCGATCGGTTGTCCCTCTTGTTTCATAAAAGCTGCCTGTCCGGACCACATCATTCCGATAGAAATCTGCTCACTTGCAAACAGTTTGGAAAACTCATCTCCGGTTTTCCAATAAGTCTTATTTAACTTTTTCTGTTCCAACAGTTTTGCTTTAATTGCATCCAAGTCCTTTGGATTATTAGCATCCTGTCCAGTAACCAATGCTGCTACCATAACCGCATCATTGTAATCGTCACGGAATGTAATTTTTCCTGCATACTGTGGGTCAAATAATGCATTTATGCTTGTAGGCGCTTCTTTAATCAAATTCGTATTATAAGCAATGGCTGTAGAACCCCATACAAACGGTACCGCATACAGCTTTCCATCTTTAATACACTCCGGCTGTTCCTTAAAACGATCAAACATTTTATCAAAGTTTCCTAATTTTGAGGAATCCACTTCTTTTAAAAGTCCTTCTTCGATTGCTGCAGGAAGTATACTGCAATTCGGCAAGCATACATCAATTTCTCCATCCTTTGCCGTACGAAGCTTAGTTAATAATTCTTCTTCACTTGACATATAAGTGTTTACAATTTCACAATTGTTCGCTTCTTCAAATGCAGCGATAAAGTCGGCATCATCAGAACCATAATCTTTCCAGTTTACAACATATAATTTCTGCTTTTCTCCATTTTGATCAGTGTCACTTGTAGACTTTACTCCGCAGCCGCTTAGACAGGATACTACCATAGCTCCTGCTAACAGCATCAGTGCAATTCTCTTTTTCATCTTATCCTCCATTTTAACTAGTGATTGGCAAACATAACCTTTGCCTTTTTTATTATACGTCTTTTTTCTGTTTTTACACAGATCTATTCAAAAATCATACACTGTTCTAGCTAAAATTTCAAGTATTTTACATAAAGCTATCTAAGTAATAGTAATTTATTACTGCTTCGTATACATAATAAATAATGCCAATAGGATACCGAATAAAAAAGCAATATACGAATGACCTTTTTCCCCTTCTTTTACAGCAGGCAAAAGATGAGACGCAGAAAGATAAATTAAAACACCAGAAACAACTCCAAGAGCCAATCCAAGAATGGAATTATTAAAATTACTTACAAAAGGATACGCTATAAATGCTCCTACAGGTGTTGTTAATGCAGCTACAAAAAACGCATAAATCATTGCTTTTTTTTCATGGAATCCGCCTTCAATTAATGCAGAAAAAGTAATAATCCCCTCAGCAAATTCATGAATGACTAATCCGGTGCCTGCCAACAATCCTACAAAAGTACTTGCAGTAAAGGTTACGGAATAGATGACTCCATCAATAAAAGAATGTATTCCAATCCCTACTAATGCTGTAATTCCAAATGCCAATTCTGGTTGCTGTGTTTTGTATTTGATATATTTATTACTGAAAAACATAAATATAAAGCCAAAAAGAGCAGCCAAACCTGCATCGGAATTTTTTATTATTGCTTGAGGAAATGCCATAATCAAAGGAGATGAAATTAGCACTCCAGCAGCAAAGCATATAAAATAATGCTTTACTTTAATTGCCCATGCCTTGTTTTGATATACAACCCAAATCCCAAAACTATTTACAACCATTGCGCAGAGCGCAAAAATCGCGACCCATGTAAATGTACTGAATTCCGACATCTTATCATCTCCCTATTTCAATTTCAAATAATTCTATTTATAATCGTACCGTATTTTTTTTTAATTAAATCCGCGTGGCAGTTTTCGTCATATGTCATTAATAATTTTAATTATATTCCATTTTGGGCATATGTCAATAACTAAATTTTTAAATACCTCCACAAAACGTTCTTTCCATTTTTGCTTTTTTACATGATAGAAAAAAGGTCTTTAGACTCCGTAAAGAACTTATAAAGAAAATTTAAAAACTACAGATTGGACAAATTACCTGAATTCTTGTAAAATAAATATTACGACTGAAATATCAATACAAGCTATGCTATTCCTAAATTACATAGTAAGACATCGCCTTAAAGGAGTAACTGATGAGTAACGTTATTTTAAGTAGTTTGTTAATGGTATCTTCTATTTTGCTTTGTATTTTAGCACTCTATGGAATTAAAAACAAAGAAATACCTGGCGCACTATATTTTTCTTTATTAATGCTTGCTATGGCCGTGCACTCTATAGGATACTCATTTGAATTACAAGGTAATACCATAGAACAAATGTATTATTTCATCCGAATCGAATACATAGGAACTTCCTTTTATCCAACTTTAATCCTTTTATTTGCAAGAGAATATATTGATGAAAAAAAAGTGGCAAACAAATGTGTTATAACATTACTCTTCATGATTAATGTCTTTACTTTCATTTTTGTAAACACAAATTCTT
Source organism: Anaerovorax sp. (assembly GCA_034927775.1). Taxonomy (GTDB): domain Bacteria; phylum Bacillota; class Clostridia; order Peptostreptococcales; family Anaerovoracaceae; genus IOR16. The sequence goes on from JAYFPL010000127.1 coordinate 15,581, forward strand.
ATCATTTTTTATACTATTCCTCAATTGCTCTTGACTTCTCCCTTGGTTTCCCAATAATGATACTAAATAAGGGAATTTGGTACATTGTACAAACCATAAGTTTATACTTCTCGCTTTTTTATTCTGTCATCTTTTTCTTTATAAGATATAAAAAGTCAACGGGTTATTATCGAAAAAGAATTGCTTTTATGTTAATTGGTACTATAATACCATTCATCACATTTTTTATTTATATGTTAAGAGCAATATATATTGATGTATCACCATTTTCCTACTTAGTCATGAGCTTATTTATTTTCCATGGGTTTTTGCGATATCGTTCCCTTTCTTTTATGCCTGTAACCTACGAAATGATTTTTAATTCCGTTGAGGAAGCTGTTTTGGTTATCGATAATGAGAAATTATTGGTTCGATTTAATCGTGCATCCGAGTTATTATTTCCATCTCTCAGTGAAAGAAAACTAGGTGAACCAATTCATTTTGTAACAGAATTACAAGGCTATGACTTTTATACAAATCCTAAAATCTATAAAGTTGATGAAAGAATCTTAAATTTTAAAACAGTGAATATTGGAAACAATAAAGGCTACATCTATGTAGTAAGCGATATTACAGAAACAGAACAATACAAAAAACATCTGGAAATATTGGCAACAAAAGATGCGTTGACCGGACTGTATAATCGACGATATTTCATGGATACCCTTTATGCTGACCATAAAGAGGGGATTTTTGTCATGATTGACATTGATCACTTTAAAAACATCAATGATACCTTTGGTCATACTCAAGGGGATCACGTTTTAGCTGATTTCTCAAATCAGCTTATGCAGTCATTTCCGGAACAACCTGTTTATCGTTATGGTGGAGAAGAGTTTGCAATGTTCTTCGAGTCAAAAAGTCTAGATTACGTTTATGAAAAAATAGAAGCTTTCCGAAAAGAAATCGAAAAGCAAAATAATAATATTATCTACACCTTTTCTGCCGGATTAGCACTCTATACAAATGGTAATGTATTAAAAGCGATTAACCAAGCGGATAAGATGTTATATGAAGGGAAAAAGACGGGAAGAAATCAAATTATGTATTAAAAAAAATAGTAAATCATATGATAACAAATCTCCTTAGAATTTTTTAGAATAAAATAAAAGAATCTTTATTTGGATTAATATATTTGTTTCATATTTATTAAAAGCACCATTTGAATTATATATCAAATGGTGCTTTCCTTTTACAATGAGTCTATTTATTCAGTATCAACTTTTATTAAAACTAGCTCTGCTCTTTAAATTCCTGCAAGGAAGCAGCTGTTTCAGCTTGCTTTTGTCTAATTGCCTGTTCTAACATCATGTCCTTCACCTTCATTAAACGTGTCTGGTTTCCTCTTTCGCTTTCATCCAGTTTCATTTTAATATACTTGATGGTTTCTTCCAGTTGCGGAATCATAATATACTCTAAGGCATTTACTCTTCTTCTCGTCTTTTCAATTTCCTGCGCCAAAAGACTGGCTTCCTTTTCCATCGCTGCAAGCTCCAGCATTACAGGGAAAACCTCTGACAAGCGAGAAATTGCTTTGTCCAATTCACCTGATGTCGATGCAAAGCCGTAAGGATAGATATTGGTTAAATCATCGGTGGTGGTGGTAAATTCAAATACCGGCACATCCACACTCATTACATTTTTTTCACCTACCTCAATGGAAACGCCCTGTTTCGGATACATCAATGCTTCCTCCATCATTTGAGAAGACATTACTGCACTGGCAATCGTAAAGTTTCCATAAACCTCTGCCAGCTGTTTTTCCACTTCTTCACGAAGCGACTTGTTTTTTCTCGCAAGCTCCAAAAACCGTTTCATAAGTTCATCTCGTTTATCCTTCATAAGCTTATGTCCGCGAGAAGCAACTGCCAGCTTTTTTTTCAAAGAGGTAAGCACCATTCTGGTGGGGTTTACATTTAATCTTGCCATTCCCCGTCACCTCCCTCTTCTATTTCTCCTGCTCATCTTGTTCAGGTAAATACTGATCGAGGTATTCATCACGAATACGTTTCAGCTCACTTCTAGGCAGAATGGAGAGTAGCTTCCATCCAGTGTTCAATGTTTCTTCAATGCTTCGGTTCGTTTCATATCCCTGTGAAACGTATTCATTTTCAAAAGCATCCGCAAACTTTGCATACAGCTTATCGATGTCGGTCAACGCAGCTTCACCTAAAATTGCCATCAATTCCTTGCACTGCTTTCCGCGAGAATAAGCGGCAAACAATTGATTCATCGTATCTGCATGATCTTCTCTTGTCTTACCTTTTCCAATACCCTTATCCTTCAAACGAGACAAAGACGGTAATACATCAACTGGCGGAGTTACACCCTTACGATATAGCTCTCTGGAAAGAATAATCTGTCCTTCTGTAATGTATCCGGTCAAGTCCGGAATCGGATGTGTTTTATCATCTTCTGGCATTGTTAAAATAGGAATCATGGTTATCGAACCTTCAAATCCCTTCTTTCTTCCTGCTCTCTCATAAAGAGTAGCAAGGTCAGTATATAGATAACCAGGATAACCTCTTCTGCCCGGTACTTCCTTACGTGCTGCCGATACTTCACGCAATGCCTCTGCATAATTCGTAATGTCTGTTAAGATAACGAGAACATGCATCCCTTTTTCAAATGCTAAATACTCTGCAGCGGTCAGCGCAATACGTGGAGTCGAAATACGTTCAATCGCTGGATCGTTTGCAAGATTTGTAAACAGAACTGTGCGATCAATGGCTCCTGTTTTCTTAAAATCAGAGATGAAATAATCCGCTTCTTCATAGGTAATACCAATCGCTGCAAAGACAACCGCGAAGTTACTGTCGCTTCCAAGTACCTTTGCCTGTCTTGCAATTTGTGCAGCCAAGTTTGCGTGAGGAAGACCAGAACCGGAAAAAATCGGTAATTTCTGACCACGAACCAATGTGTTCAGTCCATCAATTGCAGATACACCAGTTTGAATAAATTCCGCAGGATAATCACGAGCAGCCGGATTCATTGGCAAGCCGTTTACATCCATATATTTTTCTGCAATGACATTAGGACCGCCATCCTTTGGACGTCCTAGCCCGTCGAAAACACGGCCTAGCATATCCTCAGATACGCCTAGTTCTATGCCTCTGCCAAGAAAACGAACTTTGCTTTCTGCTAAGTTAATTCCAGCAGCACTTTCAAAAAGCTGTACCAATGCATTGCTTCCGTTAATTTCTAGAACCTTACATTGTCTGGTTTCTCCACTAGGTAATTCAATTTCACCCAATTCATCAAAGGTTACATTCTCGACGTTGCGCACAAGCATTAAGGGGCCCGCAACTTCCGATATTGTTTTATACTCTTTCAGCATCGTCTTCTACCCCCTTATTAATCAAATCTTGTACGCACTTTGTTAATTCATTTAATATATCTTTATAATAAACTTCCACTTCTTTTTCTTCTACATACTTAAATCTTCCGATGGATTCTCTCACTGACATAGAAACAAGGGCTTCATAATCAGCACCCTTTTCAATGGCAGCCTTACTCTGTTTATAGAATTCCAAAATTAAATTCAACAGCATATATTGCTTTTCTAATGAGGAATACGTATCAACATCATGAAATGCATTTTGATGCAAATAGTCTTCACGAATGGATTTACAAGCCTCCAGCTTTAGACGATCTCCAAAGGACAATGCATCCACACCAACCAACTGTACAATTTCTTGTAATTCGGCTTCCTCTTGAAGCATTCTCATTGCTTCACTACGAAGAACCGGGAAATTTTTATTTACATGTTCTGCAAACCAAACGGATAAGCGATCAACATATAAAGAATAACTGTTCAGCCAGTTAATGGCAGGGAAATGACGCGCATAGGCAAGTGCAGAATCCAAGTTCCAGAATACCTTAACGATACGAAGTGTCGCTTGGGATACCGGTTCCGAAATATCACCACCCGGAGGGGATACTGCTCCAATTGCAGAAAGCGCACCCTCACGGCCTTCTTTACCTAAGCTGATGACACGACCGGCTCTTTCATAAAACTGTGCAAGACGAGAAGCCAAATAAGCAGGATACCCTTCTTCTCCCGGCATTTCCTCCAAACGACCGGACATCTCACGAAGAGCCTCTGCCCAGCGAGAAGTCGAGTCAGCCATCAAGGCAACAGAATAACCCATATCTCTGAAATATTCTGCGATCGTAATACCCGTATAAATGGAGGCTTCACGCGCCGCTACCGGCATGTCAGAAGTATTCGCAATTAATACAGTACGCTTCATCAAAGGTTCCCCGGATTTCGGGTCCTTTAATTCAGGAAATTCCATCAATACATCGGTCATTTCGTTTCCACGCTCTCCACAGCCGATGTATACAACGATGTCAGCATCTGCCCATTTTGCTAACTGATGCTGTACAACCGTCTTACCGCTTCCAAACGGTCCTGGTACCGCCGCAACACCGCCCTTTGCAATCGGGAACATCGTATCTATAACACGCTGCCCTGTAACCAAAGGCATTTCAGGAACCAATTTTTCTTTGTACGGTCTTCCCTTACGAACCGGCCATTTCTGCATCATTGTAACTTCAATGATAGAGCCATCCTCTCGCTTTACTGTACAAACCGTATCCTCTACCGTAAACTCACCGGATTTAATTTCACTAATTACACCTTTAATTCCATTTGGAATCATAATTTTATGCAAAACGGTCACCGTTTCTTGAACGGTTCCTATAATATCCCCGGTCTCTACTTCATCTCCTGCTTTTACACAAGGCTCAAAGTTCCATTTTTTCGTACGAGGAAGGGCTTTTACATTGATACCTCTTGTTATGTTCGGCCCTGCTTTTTCTAACATTTCTGCCAAAGGACGCTGAATTCCGTCATACATATTTTCAATCATACCCGGCCCAAGTTCTACCGAAAGCGGTGCTCCGGTGGTAACCACCTTTGCGCCCGGTCCAAGTCCTGCGGTTTCTTCATATACCTGAATAGAAGCAGCATCACCTCTCATTTCGATGATTTCTCCAATCAAGCCCTGTTCGCCTACGCGAACCACGTCAAACATATCTGCATCCTGCATACCTTCTGCAATTACAAGTGGTCCAGATACTTTTACTACTTTTCCTTGCTTCACTTCACAGGTCACCTGCCTTCCTTTTCTCTTTCATCATTCCCAAAAAGAATGTCCGCGCCAACAGCTCGTTCCACAGATTTCTTTACATTCTGCATCCCGATTCCATAACTTCCATCCATCCCCGGTATTGGAATGATTGCCGGGATACGCACATCCTTATATTTGTCCAATTCTTCCATCATACCCTTGCATAAGCCTTCTGTGATATAAATAATGGCATAGTCTTCCTTGGCAATGCGATGTAATATTCTTCTTGCTTCGGTACTGTCTGCACAAGGAAATCCATTCAGTCCCACTGCTTTAAATCCCAAAACGCTTTCATGGTCACCTATGACTCCTATTTTATACATACGCTTCCCTCTGCCTTTCCTTTATCATTTCCCGGGAAAGTCCTTGCAAAAGACCTGCCATTATAATTCTGGCATTTTTAATATCCCCTTCCTTTGCAATCAAATAGGCTGCCAACGGCTCAACGCCAAAGGATACATACTTTGCTTGCTTTGCATATTGCATCAAGCGATTATCGCAAAGCTTCTCCAATATCGTAAACCGACCGCTCTCCTTTAACAGCACTGCACCTTCTGCCAACACTTCATTTAAATTGTACGGCAAAAGTTTTTCTGCAAATTGCTCATAGCTTTCCTCATAACCATTAATGAACAAGCTTTCTGAAATGCGTCCTCCCGGTATAAACACCTTAGAAAAGAAATCCCAATTTTTTTTCATTTGTCTTAAACGTACAAATGTTTTTAAATTGATGGTGTCAATCAAAAGTGCAACATATTCTCGAATGTACTCACTACCGGAGTTGTCTGCGGCTTTACACATTGACTCATAACAAGCATGATCTAAAATAAAATCAATTGCTTGCGGGTCTGCCGTTCTCCCAAAGACGTCAATTACCTCCTGTACTGCACGTTTCATTTCTTCCGGCATATCCATAAAGCTTCTTTCCCTCACCATAACCATAAGCTTTGATTTCGGGATGGTACCGATATCCATTAAGAATGGCTCTGCTTCTGTATCAGAAAACTCAGCTTTCAGCAATACCTTTAAGTTATGATAATCATAGGGATATAAGAAGGTATCAAATACGCTTTTATCCGGTGCTACGTCAAAAATAAATGAATATGCCTTCTGAATTTCTGCAGATAAGATTTCATTCAATTCTGAAGGATTCAGACCACTGTTTTCTTCTCCATATCCCAACTCATGTAAGACTTTTAACGCATCTCCAGATGTTTTGCTGTCTATCATTTTGTCTGCCTTCTCCCGACTGAGAAGATTTTTTTCTACACTGCGTACCCGAGCGGAAGCAAACACATAATCCATATTTTTGTTTCCCAAAGTCCTTCCTCCTTTCCGCTGGATTTTTTAATTGAAGAGGACTTTTACTACTTCCGGTGTTACCGCTTCCCTTACGGCATTGACCATGGTTTCTAAGGTAGAATTTACCTCAACAGCTCCATCTCGAAGAAGAAAGCCTCCTTTTGCGGAAATAACTTCTTCGGATAAAGTGAAATTTGTACCATTTTTATTCACGCGTTCCACTAGCTTTTGGCCAACCAAATCTCGGTCTTTTCTATTTAAGAGAATTTCACCTTTATCCATTCCTGTTTCTTTCATGACCTTTTCCAGTAGGTTAAGGTATGCTTCCTCTTCCATACTTGACAGCTTTTCCAACGCCAAATCAAAACTTTTTGAGATGACCTCCTGCTTTGCTCCAAGACGTAATTTTCGCCCTTCTAGCTGTGCGACAGAGTCCTTCCTCTTTTTCAGCGTATTTGAATCATGCACGCTACGTTCCTCTGCCTCAGTCTGCATAATTTTGATCTGATGCTTTGCCTGCCGCTCAATTTCACGACTGTCATAACGCCCCTTATCAAAAAATCTTCTGGCATCGTCTTTGGCATCCGCTAGGATTTGTTCTGTTATTTTTTCAATGCCCATTGTTTCACATCCTTATTTTTCCACAGAGAATTAGCCAACCTGAATTCCATTCAACATTAAGAAGGAAATTAATAATGCCAAAACTGCATACGTTTCTACCATAGCTGTATAAACCATACCTTTAGCAATTTCCTCCGGACGTTTTGCAATTAACATAATTGCAGAAGCAGCTGCTTTACCCTGTGCAATACCGGAAATGATACCTACAATGAAAATCGGAAGAGCTGCTGCAAAGATATAAAGCCCCTGCTCTGTAGTGACAGCTAACATCCCGTTTCCACCTAAAAGCCCAATCTTTAACATAATCAAAAAGGCAATCAGTAATCCATAAATACCCTGTGTACCTGGTAAGGCTTGTAAGATCAACGCCTGACCAAACTTCTTTGGATCTTCTGCAACGACTGCAGAAGCGGCTTCACCGGCAATTCCGACGCCCTTCGCACTGCCGATACCTGCCAAAGCAGCTAATGCGGCACCTAACATAGCAACATAGCTTCCATTAAATAGTGTGCTGATCATTTCTGTAAACATTTAGTTTTCCTCCCTCGAAATCTCTACATATTTTGTATTTTCATAAAATGGCTGGAAGGCTTCCCCTCCACTTTGATAGAACTTACCAAAAAACTCTACATATTGTAAACGACTGGAATGTACAAATGATCCCAGTGCATTGATGGATAAATTGTACGCATGACCGATAACAAAGACAATTGTAAGTAAAATTGCTCCGCCAATGCCGCCACCGGCTAAACTACCTAAGGTATTGATAACGGAAGCAATAACACCTGTTGCTAACCCTAGAGCCAGTAGTCTGGAATACGACAAAACATCCGCCAAATATCCAGTAATGCCATATAGACTGCCAAGACCTCCGGTAAGCTTCCCAAGACCTTTCTTGTCTCTTCCTCCGGTAATCAAAATACCTACAGCTCCCACTATTGTCATCCACATTCCGATATTGGTGGCTGTTGGTCCTACAAGCGCGGCCATTTTACCGCCTAACCAAAGAACTAAACCAATCAAAAGAATATACCAAAGTCCTACATCAAATACCGCATCCCACGGTCTTCCATCTCGAATGGACATATATCCGCTCACGCCCATTCCTAAGAATAAATGAATTCCCCCTAAAATAAAGGAGAATGTCAGCATTTTCATCGGCTCATCCAATGGGTTAAACCATACAGCAGGTACAACCACATCCGCATCAAAGAATGTTTTAGCAACTACTGTAATAATATCTCCAAAGTATCCTCCAAACAAAATTCCCCAAAACATAGTAGAAATTCCGCAATAGAAGAACATCTTCATCAATTGTCCCATCATCCCCTCAAGCGGGTACTTCTTTAAAATGATAAATGTTGCGGCTGCAATGATTAAACCATAAGCAGCATCACTAAGCATCATTCCAAAGAACAGCGCATAAAAGAATGAAAAATATGGGGTCGGATCAATTCCTCTGGAATCCGGAAGTGCATAAAGTTTTGTAACCGCTTCAAACGGAGCAGAAAACACACCATTTTGCATAAGAACGGGAGTTTCTTCGCCCTTATCCGGATCTGTGATTTCAAACCAACAATCATTTTCTTCTAATAAACTCGCTACCTTTTCTGCCGCCACCTTTGGTGTCCATCCCTCTAAATAAAAGGTACGATTGGTTACCAAAAGGCGATGCCGAATCAGTGCTCGATCTTTTTTAATTGCAAGACTGTCATAAAAAACTTCGATGTTATGCTTTCCATCTTGCTCTTTCTGAATTTTTTGTTCTAATTCTTGTATTTGCTCTTTAATACTTTTCGTTTGCTGCTCATAAGTAGAAATAGCCTGCTGAGGCGTCCCTTCAAATTCCAATCCTTGGCTTGGAGAAAATCCGAATTGCCGCAAAACATCTTCTATTTCATTTTTTTCTTTCTTTAGAAATAAAAGTGAGATATACTGCTGTTCTGCATCGCTTGCCACTAACTGCAAATCATAACAAAGTATCTTTTCCTCCATAGCTTCCTGGAGCTTAGATAAACTTGCCGCTGCTGGTATTACGCCTCGAATCAGCTCACAATATTTTGTCCCCTTTGTATTCAAAGGTAAATCATAGTCTTTCCACGGAAGCATTGCGAGCTTTGCAACCTCAATTTTGTTAATCTCATTTTTTAATTCAGTGATTTGTTCAAACGCTTCATTGATTCGTCCAATTTGACCTTCAACGGTTTGATTTTCTTCTGCCAATTTTTGAAAGAGTTCTCTTTGCATCTTCCTTCTGGTATGAAAAAGTGATTTTTTCACAGTTTCATACTTTGCGATTGCCTCCAAGGCTTGGTATGCTTTCTCCATACGAGCCTCTATCTTTGCAACCGCAACGTCGTTTTCATCTAACGATACCAAGTCAGCCCAATCTTCATTATTCAACTTACTGTCCTGTATATTCAGTTGAACAACGCCCAGCTTCATAAGCTGTTCCATTAAGGCCTCTTTACCAGAAACAAGTCCAATGGCAGAAAGCTTTTGCATTCTGACAATCGCCATTTAATTCACAACCCTTCCTACAATGATTGCTGCGGCATCTTCTAAATGCACACTGGCATTTGTTATGATTTCACGACATTGCTTTTCTGCATTGTGAATCGTTACATCATATGCCGCCTTTGCTTCTTCTTCAGCCTTTGCGATTTGTTGCTTATAGGCATCATCCGCTTCATGACGAGCGTTTTCCAATAACTCTTGCGCTTTTTTTTCCGCTTCCGCTCTCATTTCTTTTGCTTCTGCGGTTGCCTTTCTTCGCAGTTCGTCTGCCTCCTCTTCTGCTTCTTTTATCCTTTTGATTTGCTCAATTGCCAACAGCGTCGCCTCCTATTCCTTATTAATTTGATTTTTATCATTTTGTGACGCTTTCATTCTCATTATGATATATGTACCCCAAAATGATGATTGTAAACCATTATACATTAATTTACCGAAAATTCAAACTCAAGTCTTTTTATATATCTTTAGATTTCACGGTAATCTGCTCTTTCTTTCGATAATCTGTATTGAAAAACACTTTATTTCTTTGTATTTTTTTACTAACACAATATATTTTAATTATTTTTTACATATTTTTTATGAATTGCCGTAATTATTTTTGTCTATTTTTTAACAAGCACAAATATTTCCTTATTATATGTTCTTGTAACTGTGAAAAACGTATGCTATACTGCCTTTGGGTAGTATTCCAAAAAAACATACGGAAACTATACCAAAGCAGAATTATTTTTTTATTTGAAAACAGCCCATATCCTATGGAATGGGACCGGGTGTATCACTCTTTTTTAGGAGGTGGTACGCATGCAAATAGGATTTATCGGTGCAGGAAAAGTTGGTTTTTCCCTTGGTAAATACTTCAGCCTGTACGGTATTAACGTAACCGGCTATTATAGCAGAAATTTCGAATCTGCAAAATCAGCAGCAGCATTTACAAATTCGCTTGCTTTTTCTAATTTAAAAGCGCTTTTGGATGTGAGTGATACCCTATTCCTTACCGTCCCTGACGGTGAAATCGAAATTTTATGGGATGACATAAAAAAGCTGTCGGTTCAAAATAAAAAAATATGTCACTGCAGTGGTTGTTTATCCGCATCGGTTTTTGACGGAATCGAAGCCCTTGGAGCTTTTGGTTATTCCGTGCATCCGTTGTATGCAATCAGCAGTCGAATGGATTCTTATAAGGAGCTTCAAAGGGCGGTATTCACCCTGGAAGGCTCCTTTTTTTATTTGAACGAAATAAAAGCAATGCTTGAAAGCTTAGGAAACTCCGTTCAAATCATATCCGGAGAAAAAAAGACACTGTATCATGCAGCAGCGGTATGTGCAAGCAATCAAATGCTTGCTCTTGCAAAACTAGCGCAGGACTTGCTTATACGTTGTGGGTTCTCAGATACACTTGCTCAGCAGGCACTAAATCCTTTAATGCTTGGAAATATGGAAAAATTATGTGCAACGAACTTACAAGAGGCGCTTACAGGCCCAATTGAGCGAGAAGATGCTGCAACCGTTTTACATCATCTTGATTTCCTAAGAGAAGAAGAAAGGATGCTTTACCTAATCTTATCCAATAAGTTATTGGAAATTGCAAGAAAAAAACACCCTAATCGTTCTTATGAAAAAATAGAACAACTGCTATCAGAAAAAATGGGAGGAAAAAACAATGAAAAATACAGCAATCACTTTTAAAGATGCAAAGAAAACCGGAGAAAAGCTTAGTATGCTCACTTCTTATGATTATTCCACAGCGAAATTAATGGATCAGGCCGGTATTCACGGTATATTGGTCGGCGACTCCTTAGGAATGGTAATGTTAGGCTACGAAGACACGCTCGCTGTAACAATGGAGGACATGCTGCATCATACGAAAGCGGTTGCACGAGGTGCAAAAAATTGTCTTATTGTTGCCGATATGCCATTTATGTCTTACCACACCAGCATGGAACAAGCCGTTTTTAATGCCGGCCGGTTAATTAAGGAGGGTGGTGCCCAAGCCGTAAAATTAGAGGGTGGTGCTGCTTTCTGCAAAGAAATTGAAGCCATCACACGTGCCTCTATTCCCGTAATGGCTCATCTTGGTCTTACACCACAATCCATTCATGCCTTTGGAGGATTTAAAGTCCAAGGAAAAAGTCAAGAAGCTGCACAAGCTCTTCTGAATGATGCAAAAGCAGTTGAAGCAGCAGGTGCTTTTGCTCTTGTATTAGAATGTGTCCCGGAAAAACTAGCGCAAAAAATCAGTGAAACCCTTTCCATACCAACCATTGGGATTGGTGCAGGAGCAGGGTGCGACGGACAAATCTTGGTTTACCAAGATATGGTCGGAATGTATTCAGACTTTACCCCTAAATTTGTAAAGCAATATACGAATGTCGGTATACAAATGAAACAAGCCTTTGCATCATATATCCAAGAAATACAAAGCGGCGCTTTTCCTCAAAAAGAGCATACATTTTGCATCGACGATTCCATTATTGACAAATTGTATTAATAACTATCATTATTTTATAAAAAAGGAGAATTAATATGATTCCTATCG
>JAYFPL010000023.1:0-12159 GCA_034927775.1 Anaerovorax sp.
TCTTATTCCGAAGCGGAAGCAGTTCGACAAATATTTAAGGAGTTAGAGGGCAATGAAGGTCTTTTGGTTGCAAGTAAGATTGCCGATCGTTCCGGTATTACCCGTTCAGTAATCGTGAATGCTTTGCGTAAATTAGAGAGCGCTGGTGTTATCGAATCGAGATCCTTAGGTATGAAGGGAACGCATATTACAATTATTAATAGCAAGTTTAAAGAAGAACTCGCTGCTATGGACAATTAATCGAGAGAAATAGTGACAAAAAACCCCTGATTTGCATATTCTGATATGTGATTGGGGGTTTTTTTATGAACGACCATAGAAGGAAAAAGCAAAATAGGCAGGGTGGCACAAGAGGATTTTTGTGTTTAATTCTGATTTTTTTGTTATTAATATATTGTACCTTTTTCTTTTTAAGGGTTATAAAACCAGCCATTACATCCGTTTCAGAGATGAGAGTAAAAGCCATTGTAACTCAGACAATCAATGAAGCGATAAGGGAAAAATTTATAGAAGATATCAATGCAGGTCAACTGCTTGAAATAAAATTTGATAAAGATGGAAAAATAACTTTAGTGCAAGCAGATACGGTAGCTATGAACCGCCTATCGGCAGACATGACGGTTCGTATTCAGAAAAAATTAATGGACTTAAGGAATACAAAGATTCAATTGCCGATTGGAAGCTTAATGGGAAGTCAAATTCTTTCCCAAATGGGGCCTAAATTCAATTTGTCGATTCTTCCTATGGCTACGACTGAAGTGAACTTTAAAACGGAATTTGAGAGCACTGGCATCAATCAGACACGGCATAGAGTTTATTTAGAAGTAAACAGCAATGCAAAAGTACTTGTACCTTTTTCTAGCAATAAGATGAAATTAAAAAATACAGTTTTGGTTGCAGAAACTATTATTGTGGGAGATGTACCACAGAGCTATATATTTGTGCCCGAAAAAAGTATCTTAGATGTTGTGAATTAGTTTCTTTGCATTTTAAGATTGCTATGATATACTACACTTGTAATTTAGGAGGAAGCATGATTCGATTTAACGAAAAAAATGAGATAATTCAGGAAGAAGAGTATAGAGGAATATTAGTAGGGGTTCAATTGAATCAAGATATTTCATACTATATGAAAGAACTCTGGGGACTTTCCGAAGCGGCGGGTATAGAAGTCATCGGGGAGATGGTACAGAATTTAGAAAGACCGAATACCGCAACCTACATTGGAAAAGGCAAAGTTGAAGAATTAATTGAAATGTGCGAAAATATGCAGGCAGATGTTGTCGTGTTTAACGATGAGCTTTCTGGAGTGCAGCTTCGTAACTTAGAAGAACAGCTAGAAGTTCGTGTTATTGATCGCACAATTTTGATTTTAGATATATTTGCAGCTAGGGCAACTTCGAGAGAAGGGAAACTCCAAGTTGAGCTTGCGCAGCTTCAATATCGTCTGCCTCGTTTAACCGGATTTGGTAAGTCTCTATCTCGTCTGGGTGGCGGAATCGGCACAAGAGGGCCCGGAGAAAAGAAATTAGAAACAGATCGTCGTCACATTAATAAACGTATGGATGACATTAAGCGTGAAATTCAGGAAGTAAAAAACAATCGAAATACACAACGTGCGAAGCGTGAGCGTTCAAACATTCCTGTCGTAGCATTAGTAGGATATACGAATTCGGGAAAGTCTGCTTTGATGAATCGTCTGCTTTCGCAAAGTGAAAAAGAGGACAAGATTGTTTTTGAAAAAAATATGCTTTTTGCAACTTTAGATACTTCGCAGCGGAGCATTAAATTAGATTCTAATCTGGAATTTATTTTGATTGATACGGTTGGATTTGTTAGCAAATTACCTCATACTTTAGTTAATGCGTTTAAAGCAACGTTGGAAGAGGTCAATTATGCTGATTTGTTGCTGCATGTAGTGGATAGCAGCTATGAAGCCAGTGATTTTCATGTTGATGTAACCAATCATGTCCTAAAAGAAATTGGTGCAGGAAATAAGGATAAACTTTTTGTTTATAATAAGATTGATTTAATTGAAGAACGCTCGAAATTACCTCTTATAGGAGAACCAGCAGTCTATATTTCAGCAAAAACTGGAGAAGGATTTGAAGAATTAATACAACAGATTAAGCTTAGGATTTTTTCGGATCGTAAACTTGTAAAATTGCAAATACCTTATGATAGAGGAGATATTTCTTCTTATTTATGTCAAAAAAATAAACCGATAAAAATGGAATATCGGGAAAATGGCACTTACTTTGAAGTGGAACTGTCTTTTGAAGACCAAAATCGTCTTCGCGATTATTATATGGAATAGGAGACGTTATGATTCGATATAGAACAATAATGGAAGAAGCAATTGCAGAACAAATCATAGAAAAATCGAGATTCATTGCGCATGTTAAGCCGGTAGAAACCAGAGAAGAGGCCGAAGCTTTTTTTGCACAAATCAGAGCAAAGCACCGAAATGCAACACACAATGTACCTGCTTTTGTTATTGGTGAGAAATTGGATTTACAATGGGCAAGTGACGATGGGGAGCCACAGGGTACTTCAGGGGCACCCATGGTACAAATGCTTGTAAAGGAAAGAATAACGAATGTGGCAGTGATTGTAACACGATATTTTGGCGGAATAAAATTGGGGACAGGCGGATTGGTACGTGCTTATACAAGCAGTGCAAAGCTTGGCTTAGAAGAAGCTAAAATTTGTGATGTAAAAGAACAAACATTGTTAAAGGTTAGAGTTAATTATACTTATTATGATAAACTACAAAATTTATCGGTATCAGAAGGCTTTTTTCTGAAGGACGCAGTTTATACGGATGCGGTTACTGTAAGTTTAGGAATAGAACCTTCCTATACTGAAGAGATAAAAAAGCTATTGTCGAATTTGACTGGCGGAAGTGGTCAAGTATTGGAAGAAACGTTGCAATTAGTAAAAGTTCGCTCGTAAAAAGACACCAGCTATAGTGTTGAAAACAGAGAGAAAGACTAAATGTGCGAAAAAAAACCTAAAAAATAGAAATTATACGTTGACAAGGGTAAGTGCTTGTGCTAAGATAAATATCGGCTCACAAAGAAGCAGTAAATTTTCCAAGGTAGCTCAATGGTGGAGCACTCGGCTGTTAACCGATAGGCTGTGGGTTCGAGCCCCACCCTTGGAGCCAATTTTGAAAAGTTAACGAAGGAACTTCGAAAAACAAACTTTTTAAAAAAAGAAAAAAAGTACTTGACTTCGATGAACAAGCTGTGTATAATAAATAAATGTGTCAGATAGTTAAAAATGAGAATTGCCGGGGGCGCTTAGCTCAGCTGGGAGAGCATCTGCCTTACAAGCAGAGGGTCATAGGTTCGAGCCCTATAGCGCCCACCAAATTGGCCTGGTAGTTCAGTTGGTTAGAATGCCAGCCTGTCACGCTGGAGGTCGTCGGTTCGAGCCCGATCCAGGTCGCCATTTTTAACTACACATATGCTGGCGTGGCTCAACGGTAGAGCAGCTGATTTGTAATCAGCAGGTTGGGAGTTCGATTCTCTTCGCCAGCTCCATTTAAAAAAATACATTTTGGAGGGATTCCCGAGAGGCCAAAGGGGGCGGACTGTAAATCCGTTAGCTGAGCTTTCGATGGTTCGAATCCATCTCCCTCCACCAAGTATGCGGAAGTGGCTCAGGGGTAGAGCATCGCCTTGCCAAGGCGAGGGTCGCGAGTTCGAATCTCGTCTTCCGCTCCAAGCATGCGGATGTAGTTCTATGGTAGAACTTCAGCCTTCCAAGCTGATAGTGTGAGTTCGATTCTCATCATCCGCTCCAAATTCGCGTAAGAAACCCTTACGTGGGCTCATAGCTCAGCTGGATAGAGCAACGGCCTTCTAAGCCGTGTGTCTGGGGTTCGAATCCCTATGGGCTCACCAATTTTTTAGAGAATGGGGTATAGCCAAGCCGGTAAGGCAACGGACTTTGACTCCGTCATTCGTAGGTTCGAGTCCTGCTACCCCAGCCATATGACCCATTAGCTCAGTCGGCAGAGCACTTGACTTTTAATCAAGGTGTCCCGCGTTCGAATCGCGGATGGGTCACCATTTTAAAAAGGACGCAGAACTCAGTTAGGAGAGGTGTCCGAGCGGTTTAAGGAGCTGGTCTTGAAAACCAGTGACTCCGAAAGGGGCCGTGGGTTCGAATCCCACCCTCTCCGCCAGATAAGCTCATTTGATTTCCAATGAATGATGGAGAAGTACTCAAGTAGGCTGAAGAGGACGGTTTGCTAAACCGTTAGACCGGGCAACTGGTGCATGGGTTCGAATCCCATCTTCTCCGCCACATTTTAAGTGTGTAGGATTATAGGGGCATAGCTCAGTTGGTAGAGCAGTGGTCTCCAAAACCACGTGCCGTGGGTTCAAGTCCTACTGCCCCTGCCAAATAATTAAATAATACATATCGGGGTGTAGCGCAGCTTGGTAGCGCAACTGGTTTGGGACCAGTGGGCCGCGGGTTCAAATCCTGCCACCCCGACCATTTAAAAAACAAGTAAGGGCCATTAGCTCAGTTGGTCAGAGCATCCGGCTCATAACCGGCAGGTCCGGGGTTCAAGTCCCTGATGGCCCACCATTCAATATTCGTAATATAAGCCCAGATAGCTCAGTAGGTAGAGCAGGGGACTGAAAATCCCCGTGTCCTTGGTTCAATTCCGAGTCTGGGCACCATTAATCTTTTGAAAGTAGTCACTTGCCGACATTGCGTCCGAGGGGCTATTTTTTTTAGAAGAAAAGAGGAATGCAGATGGCACAGCTTTATTATCGCTATAGCACGATGAATGCAGGAAAATCCATTGAGTTGATTAAAGTCGCGTATAATTATGAAGAACGAGGAAAACGAGTACTTGTATTGACTTCCGGTGTCGATGATCGCTATGAAGTTGGAACTGTAGCTTCTCGAATTGGAATTACGCGGGATGCTGTTATAGTCAATGATGATACAAATATTTTAAAGCTTTTTATGGAAGCCGATGGACAGCGTAAAATTGATTGTGTTTTAATTGATGAATGTCAGTTTTTAAAGAAACATCATGTTCAGGAACTGGTTGAAATTGTTGATAGCTTTGACACACCTGTATTGGCTTATGGATTGAAGAATGACTTTAAAAATGAACTTTTCGAAGGCTCCTATTATATGCTTGTTTATGCGGACAAAATTGAAGAAATAAAGACCATTTGCTGGTGCGGTCGAAAGGCAACTATGGTGGCACGTGTAGTTGATGGAAAATTTGTAAAGACGGGGGATCAAATTGTCATTGGAGGCAATGATATGTACGTTTCTCTATGCAGAAAGCATTATAATGATGGTCGATTAAAAGATGATTAAAAGAAGATAACAAAATAGAAAAAAGTAGTATTAAATCATTAAGAGAGTGGATAAAGTATCCCCTCTCTTTTTTATTCCGTACAATATTTCCCTTGAAACGATTCTCTTCGTTTGAATTCTTTCTGTACACCGTTTAAAATGGAACGTTTGTCAACGCTCCAAAGCGGAGCAATTAATTCATTTGCAGGAGCGTCACCTGTAATGCGGTGAATCGTGATATCTTGTGGGAGTTGTTCCAAAGCATCCACAACTAAATTAATGTATTCGTTTTTTTCAAAGGTTTTAAATTCTGAAGGATAAAAATCTGCAAGACTTGTATTTTTAATCACATGTAAGAGATGCAGCTTTACTCCAAATGGATGTAATTTTCCAACATAGCTGACAGAATCAAGCATATCTTTTTTTGTTTCCCATGGAAGTCCTAAAATTAAGTGGACCACTGTTTTTATATTTCGCATTTTTAATTGTCTCATTGCTTCTTCGAAGTCTGCAAGAGAGTAACCGCAATTTAAACGATTTCTTGTACGATCGTGCATTGTTTGAAGACCCAGTTCAATCCAAAGATAAGTCTTCTGATTGAATTCCTCTAATAAGTCTAAAACTTCCTTTGATAAGCAGTCAGGCCTTGTTGCAATGGACAGTCCTACTATATTCGGATAGGCGAGTGCATCTTCATAAAATTTACGAAGAATATTGACTGGTGCATAGGTATTGGTATGACTTTGGAAGTAAGCAATGTATTTTCCGGTAGGCCATTTTGATGACAGAAGTTCAATTTGCTCAGGAATTGTGCTTGCAAAATGACCGGATCCGTCATCGGAACAAAAAATACAACCTCCAATACCCTTTGAACCATCTCTGTTTGGGCAAGTAAAACCTGCATCTAAGCTCAATTTAATAATACGGCAGCCGAATTCTTTTTTCAAACAAGTAGCTATGGTATTAAAATGATTGCTGCCAAATATATTTTCCAAAATAAACACCTCGATTTCAAAGAAATACGCAGTTTTTTATTACAAAATTTGCGTGTAGTATGACTCTATGATATAATAACTTGTTATAATAGTGCTATTTATTAGTGTATCCTATTCACTTTTAATTTGGAAGAGTGATATAAAAAAAGAAAAGAGAATCCATATGGAAAAAGAAAAATTATTGTTACATAGCTGTTGCGGTCCTTGCAGTACAGCGGTTATTGAACAATTAATGGAGGAATATAATATTACCATTTTCTTTTATAACCCAAATATTACGGACTTAGCAGAATATGAAAAACGAAAAAAAGCGCAATTACTATTTTTAAATCAATATAATGAACAATTAACCGAAGAAAAAAAAGTTCGTTTTATAGAAGGTGACTATGAGCCGGATGCTTTTTATTTGGCTGCACAAGGTTTGGAAAGTGAGCCGGAGGGTGGAATACGTTGTACGCAGTGCTTTCGTTTAAGACTGGAAAAAAGTGCACAAATGGCTCAAATATTAGAGATTGAAAATTTTACAACAACCTTATCAGTTAGTCCTCATAAAAATTATAAATTAATTTGCCAGCTGGGCAAAGAATTTGAAGAAAAATATGGGTGTAAATTTTTAATGAGAGACTTTAAGAAAAAAGCTGGATTTCAACGATCCGTTACTCTTTCTAAGGAATATGGTCTTTACCGTCAGAATTATTGTGGTTGTGAATTTTCGAAGTGGGAATAGTACTATTGAATCAGGAAAAGCTATAAAAAATAAGGAAGAACAAAGCGAAGGAGTGTAAAGATGAGTGAAAAGTTAATCATACCAGAACATTACGAACCAATCATCGGTTTAATGGAAAGTCAGATTGCAATAAAGAAAATTAAGGACTTTTTTCAACAGGAGTTGGCTTGCGGATTAAATTTACAGCGTGTAACTGCACCACTTTTTGTAGTTCCTGAGAGTGGTTTAAATGATAATCTTAATGGAATAGAACGTACGGTATCCTTCACATTAAAGGATATGAATGAAAAAAACGTTGAAATCGTACAATCTTTAGCGAAATGGAAGCGTATGGCTTTGGGAAAGTATGGTATTGAACCTGGAAAAGGTTTATATACTGACATGAATGCCATTCGCCGTGATGAAGAATTTGATAATCTTCATTCCGTATATGTTGATCAGTGGGATTGGGAAAAGGCTATCAATCAGGAAGATCGTAACGAAGAATACTTAAAAAAGATAGTAACGACCCTGTATAATGCATTAAAAAATCTTGGAGACTATGTAAATCGTGAATATCCGATGATTCGTACCCAATTGCCGAATGAGATTTTCTTTATTACTACACAGGAATTGGAAGACCGATATCCGGATAAAACACCGAAAGAAAGAGAAAATGCGATTGCAGAAGAAAAACGTGCTGTCTTTATCATGAAAATCGGCGGTACATTAAAATCGGGCGAAAAACACGATGGAAGAGCGCCGGATTATGATGACTGGGAATTAAATGGAGACATTATTCTATGGAATGATATCTTGGGCATAGCGTTTGAAATTTCCTCTATGGGTATTCGTGTAGATGAAACTGCAATGGAAAAACAATTAAAGTTAGCAAATGCTACGGATCGAAAAGAATTGGATTTTCATAAAGCAATTTTAAATAAAGAATTACCTTACAGTATTGGTGGAGGTATTGGACAGTCTCGTCTTTGCATGTATTTTTTAAGAAGAGCTCACATTGGAGAAGTACAAGTATCCGTTTGGCCTGAGGAAATGATTGAAGAATGTAAGAACAATCATATCTTCTTGCTGTAGGAGAGGAAGAAAGAGTTTTCATGAAGTATGTAAATGTAGCCATAGATAATAATACTGATCACACCGATGTGCTTTATACCTATGGAGCCGAATTGGAAGACATTCGAGTGGGGGATAAGGTACGTGTTCCCTTTGCAATGGGAAACCGTATGAAGGATGGCTATGTATTTCAGGTAATGGATGAACTGCCTGAGAAAATAAAAGGATTAAAATTGGTGGCATCGAGGGATGAAGAAATCTCTCTTAGTGAGGAATCAATCAGTACCTGTAGTTGGATGCGGAAACGCTATCTATGTCGCTATATAGATGCCATCAAATGTTTTACTCCAGCTGGAAGCTCTTCAAAGAGAGGGAAAAAAAGAAATCCGTTTTCGGATATCAATCGACATCCGAGTGAAGCAAAACGCTTAACTTCAGAACAAGATGCAGCTCTGAATGAAATCATACGACCCATTGATCAAAATAAACATGAAGTGTATTTAATACATGGCGTTACCAGCAGCGGAAAAACTGAAATTTATATGCAAGCCATAGAAGCTTGCTTAAACAGAGGGAAAACAGCCATTATGTTGGTACCGGAAATATCGCTTACCATACAAACAATTGAACGATTTATCAATCGTTTTGGAAATGAGGAAGTGGCGGTATTACATAGCAAGTTGTCATTGGGAGAACGCTATGATGAATGGATGCGTGTGAAGAATGGGGAAGTAAAAATTGTTATAGGGGCACGCTCTGGAGTTTTTGCGCCATTAGAAAATATCGGAATTATTATTTTAGATGAAGAGCATGAGAGTACCTATAAATCTGACATGTCACCCAAATATGATACCTTTGAGGTGGCGGTAAAACGAGCGATGATGAATCGGAGCGTCGTTTTGCTTGGAAGTGCGACGCCATCCATACAGTCCTATTATCGAGCAAAAACGGGTCAATTTAATTTGATTCGTTTAACAAAACGTTATAATGAGATGCCCTTGCCATCCGTAGAAATTGTAGATATGAGAGAAGAATTAAAGGATGGTAATAAAAGTATATTTAGCATTGCTCTTTACCAAGGAATTAAAAAATGTTTAGAAAAAAAACAGCAAGTTATTTTATTTTTAAATCGGAGAGGGTATTCTACCTTTATCTCATGTCGTAATTGCGGTTATGTTATGAAGTGTCCGGATTGTGGCATTTCGATGACTTATCATAAGGAAGACAATGAAGCTTGCTGCCATTTTTGCGGAAAAAAAAGCCCAGTTCCTAAAATTTGCCCTGACTGTACAAGTAAGTATATCAAATACTTTGGGATGGGAACAGAAAAAGTGGAAGAAGTAACGGCTTCGTTATTTGAAGAAGCAAACATTGCTCGATTGGACTTAGATACGGTAAAGAAAAAAGGCAGCATTGAACGTGTATTGAAAAGCTTTCAAAAAGGGAAAATTGATATTTTAATTGGTACGCAGTTGGTTGCAAAGGGATTGGATTTTGCTAATGTTGGACTTGTAGGAATCATTTCTGCAGATGTATCGTTGAACATACCGGATTATCGTTCTTCAGAGCGAACGTTTCAACTCATAACTCAGGCAGCAGGCAGAACCGGAAGAGGTGATTTTCCGGGGACTGTAATTATTCAGTCTTATACGCCCCAGCATTATGCAATTGAGGCAGCTTCACATCATGATTATGAAGATTTTTATCAACAAGAATTGACTTTAAGAAAGCAAACTGGCTATCCGCCTTTTTGTGACTTTTTCCAATTGGTGATTTCTTCAAAACATGAGCAAGAAGCAAAACTAATGGCAGAAGAAGTAGGAAAATTTTTAAGAATAAAGTCGGGTAGGAAAGAAGCAGTATCTATTTTAGGACCTCAGCCCGCACCGATAAACCGAGTAAATGAGCGCTTTCGTTATCAAATATTGATTAAGGCAAAGCTTGGAACTCGAAAACAATATGCAAAAGAAATCGCAGAATTAAAACAAAATTTTTTCGTAAAGAAAAAATCAAGTTGTTTACTTTCTGTCGATATTAATCCATATAGTTTCCTATAGTTAGGAAGGTTATCTTTAAATAAGTAAAAAGGATAATCAGGAAATGGCTTTAAGAAATGTAGTTTGTAGAGGCGATGAAATTTTAGCAAAAAAGGCTAAAGAAGTAAAAGAAATCAATGGCCGAATTTTAGAGATGCTCGATGATATGCTTGAAACGATGCATGAAAACAATGGCATTGGCATTGCTGCTCCGCAAGTTGGTATTTTAAAGCAAATGTTTATTGTTGAGGTGGATGACGCTTTTATTGAATTGATAAATCCTCAAATTTTAGAAACGAAGGGTATACAAGTTGACGAGGAAGGATGCTTAAGTGTTCCGGGAGTGATTGGGAAGGTAGAACGACCTCAATATGTAAAGATAAGTGGTTTGAATCGCAAAGGAGAATCCGTTGTTTATGAGGCCACAGATTTGGTTGCAAGGGCACTATGTCATGAATACGATCATTTACAGGGAATCTTATTTGTTGACAAGGCCTTTGATATTCGAGATGCAGAATTGGATGTGGAAGAATAATATGAAAATCGTATATATGGGAACACCGGATTTTGCAGTACCGGCTTTAAAAGCTTTGTGTGATCATGAATATCCGGTTTCATTGGTGATAACGCAGCCGGATAAGGCGAAAGACCGTGGAAAAAAAATACAAATAACACCCGTAAAAGCAGAGGCGCAAAATAGACAAATACCTGTATTGCAGCCAGATAAGGTGAAAGGAAATGATGAATTTCTAAACCAGATAAAAGAAGTAAATCCAGATTTGATTGTGGTAGCGGCTTATGGGAAAATATTACCGAAATCCATCTTAGAAATTCCAAAGTTTGGATGTATTAATATTCATGCTTCACTGCTTCCGAGATATCGTGGAGCAGCTCCAATTCATCGAGCAATCATAAATGGTGAAGAAAAGACAGGTGTTACTCTTATGTATATGGCTGAAGGAATGGATACCGGAGACATGATTGCAAAAGCAGAAACACCAATTTTGAATAAAAATGTAGAGGTGCTGCATACAGAGTTAGCGCAATTGGGAGCAGATCTTTTGATTGAGACACTTCCTGCAATTTTTGAAGGAAGCAATGAAAGAATACCACAGAATGAAAGTGAAGCTACGTATGCGCCAATGGTATTTAAATCGGAAGGTCTTTTGAATTTTGAAAAAGATCCTATTACGCTGGAACGATTAATCCGTGGTTTCAATTCATGGCCTGGGGCACATACTATTTATAAAGGCATTTCGATTAAAGTATGGGAAGCCGAGGTGGTGGATCAAACCTCCAATCATTTAAATGGAACAATAGTGAAAGTAAATAAAAATGGTATGGATGTTGTCGCAGATGGAAAAATTCTTCGTATTACGAAACTACAATTTCCGGGAAAACGTGCAATGAAGGTAGAAGATTATATTAAGGGGAATGAAATTGAAATTCATCAAATCTTAGGGTAGAATAATTGGTACTGATAGGATAGATGAACAAAGAAAATGAGAAATGAGGGAGAAAGATGTATTGGTTTGATAGTTCGATTATTTATTTGATTCCAGCGATGCTATTCGCTATGTATGCACAGGCTAAAGTTAGTTCAGCTTATTCACAATATGCAAAAGTTCGAAATCGAAAAGGTATCACCGGTGCACAAGCTGCCCGATTGTTATTAGACCAAAACGGGTTGTCGGACGTTCGAATTGAAATGATTCAAGGCCGGCTTTCGGATCATTATGATCCAAGGAAGAGAGTGATGCGATTGTCTTCTGCTGTTTATAACGATGCTTCGATTGCTTCAGTCAGCATTGCGGCGCATGAAACCGGTCATGCGATTCAGCATGGACTTGGATATGTGCCGTTAAGCATAAGGAACACAATTGCACCTGTGGTTTCACTTGTATCTAATTTGGCTTGGCCGCTTTTATTAATTGGCCTTTTCATGGGGAATTCACCGCAAGGAAGTTTGTTGTTTAACTTAGGGATTTTATTCTTTTGCGGTGCAGTTGTA
>JAYFPL010000168.1:0-6670 GCA_034927775.1 Anaerovorax sp.
AAGTAAGCCACTTTTCCATTTAATAATTATGATGTTAAATAAGAGTAATGTGAATTAGTTCAACTCTATACTTCAATTATTCTGTATCGTTTTCTACTGCTGCTACTGCTTCAATTTCCACCAATTGATTTGTATATCCTAATACTGTAACTCCAGATAAGATGCTTGGAACATCATGATTACCAAATTCTGTTCTTATTGTTTCCCATGCAGTTACCAAATCTGACTGATTATGAGATGCTACAAGAACTCTGGTATATACTACGTCTTCCAAAGTAGCCCCACAGTCCTTCAGTGCTTCCCTCAAATTCTCTACACAAAGCTTTGCCTGAAGCTCATAATTACTCTGGCTGGGTACTTCTCCGTTTTTATTTATGGGACATGCTCCCGCCAAAAATAATAAGTCCATTCCTGAAGGTATACGTCCAGCATAAGCATAATCTACTGGAGCTAAATTTGTAGAATGAATTAATGATATTTTTTTGTTCACTTTAATTCTCTCCTTTTGTTATAATATCTATGAGAAGAATTACAAATTCATTTTTTAAACGAATTTTATCTTCAATATCATTTTAAGGCTTCTACATTTTTTAAGAAAGATAATAATCATTTCTATATCATCTTTTACACAAAAGCTACCACACATTACATGAGTGGTAGCTTTAATCTACTTATCTTTTTTATATACAATTTTCTTAATACTACTATCTGAAAGAAAGAATTCTTCAGCTAAATTGCTAATTGATTGCCCACCTATATATTGGTTTAGAATCTTTTCATTTCTGGCTTTTAGATATTCTCGGCTTTTAGATTTTTCACCCCATCTTTTTCTCTTTTCAGGAAGGGAAGGGATGTATACATATTCACCTTGGATATACTTTTGAATTTCTTTAACTAAATCATCTGGTAATATTCTATCAATTCTTACATATTTCATAAAGCTCACTTCCTTAAATGTATTATTTAATTAAGGAAACAAAGCCTGTATATGTATGAATTTATTTATCAAAAGCGACTAAATATCTATCCCTGTGCAAATTGTCGCCCAAACTCATACCCACAGACTTTGCACAGAGCATTTCAATCATTTTTCTGTCCATGAGATTAATATTCATGATATCACACTCCCTATTTGTATTAAATCAGTTATATTCTTTATTAAGACGAACGCAATTCATTACCGATGTTCATCTATAATATATTAGTCAACCATTTATTTCAACCTAATTTTATCATTCTTCTCCCGTCATCACTTAAATTACCCTATGTGTCCAATATTAATATCCCAATGCTTTCGCCACGATAATAACCTTTATCCTATCCTTTACAAATTGACCAGTTATAGTGACAAAATCATTGCAGATTCGATTTGGGCTTTTACAATCTACACAATGCCCTAATTTCGTACATGGGGTATCTTTGTTCAACCTCTTTGCATCAATTGGAGCAACATAGTTTCTTACTCTTTTTTCAGCATCTTCTTTGTTTCGAACCAATTTATTTATACCTGCTACAATAATCACTTGTTTCGGCCCATATATCATCGGTGCAACTCTGCTTCCGTTCCCATCAATGTTGTATAATTCCCCATCCTCGGTTAAAGCATTAGTACTGCACAAAAATGTGTCGGCCGAAAAGTTTTGTATATAAATCCTCTTTTTCTCGTCACTCGTAATACCTTCTTGGTATTTATCTAAAAAAATATAGTTCCCACTACGTAAAAAATCCAACACTCCGGTTTCTAGTAAGGTTACTGAATCACCTACTCCTACAACAGAATTTTCCTCGATAAGCTCCCGAATGACTTCTAACAGCTCGTCTTCATCCTGTACAAAAATACCTTTCATATTGTTTTTTCCCAATGAATCGATAACTTTTTCAACCTGTTTGCTGATAAACCAAGAAATATTTTTATCCATAGTATCCCCCTTATAGTTCCTCGTAATTTATAACTTAGCATAAAAAAACAAACAGAGTAAGCGTTTTATATGCTTTTCGCATTTATTTTTTTAAAATATCTATTTTATTTGATCTCTAACAAGCAAACGGTCTCCACATTTTCATACATGTAATCAACGCCTTTGCTATGCTATAATTAGAAGTAATAAAAGTATTAATAACAAAATTAAAAATTTCTATTACACTTTTTAATAGATATATACGTTAATATCACCTATTTTTTTATACAGTAAAATGAAAACAGCAAAAAGAAAGGGGCAAAATATCAATGTATCACAATAAAAAAATTTTATTGGTTGATGACGAAGCAGGTCTTTTAGATATGCTAAAAATTACGCTAAACAAAGAGCGCTTTAACGATATAACTTGTGCTTACAATGCAAAAGAGGCCTTAGAGTTAGTTAAGAGTACAAATTTTGATTTGTTAGTTTTAGATGTAATGTTACCTGACCTTTCAGGGTTTGAGCTTTGTTCACAAATTCGTCAGTTTTCTTTTGCCCCAATTATTTTCCTAACTGCTTGCGCTGGAGATTTAGACATAGTAACAGGTCTTGCTATGGGGGGAGATGATTATATAACAAAGCCCTTTAATCCATTGGAAGTTACTGCAAGAATTAAGGCAATATTGCGTCGACAAACGCAATATGCTGAAAAATCTACTAAGGTGAACCTCTTTGACTATGGCTCATTTCAGGTTAATTTGGACAACGCCACATTAATATTAGATGGTAACTTAGTGGAATGCACAGCAAAAGAATTTGAATTACTATGCTTTTTTTGCAAACATCCAAATTATGTTTTTACATCAACGCAGATTTATGAAGCAGTATGGGATGTCCTTGGATATGGTGATGAGAAAACAGTAACAATACATATTTCTAAGCTACGAAAAAAACTGGGTGATGATACTAAAAACCCTTCCATTATCTTGAACTTACGAGGACTTGGATATAAATTTGTTCCTCCTAAAAAGGAGTAAGGCTATGAAAATAAAAATTCGGTTTCTTTCTTTTTTCGCCATAGGTTTGCTTGCGTTTATACTTTACATAGGTACTGTCATGGTCTTACTGTTTGATATTGTACTTCCAATGTTTGGCATCTATGAAGACAACCTTATAGTATTCCTTCTTGAACTGTTGCTATCAATTGTAAGCGGTGGAGCATTATTTAGCGTTTATTTTATCAAGCCTCTACTATCTATGCTTCACATGATTGCTCAGTTGTCCAACGGAATATATGATATATCGGCATTAAGGGACAAGCTTTATACAAAGCATGGAAAGCTAAAGACGCAGTATTTCTTGTATTCGGAGCTAGTCAGTGATATTTCAAATTTATCTGCCCTTCTTGAGAAAGCAAGAAACGATCAAGCTTATTTAGAACAGGCAAAGCAAGAATGGATTCGTGGAATATCTCATGATTTAAAAACCCCTTTATCCTACATTCTTGGATACTCTACCTTACTTGCAAAGGAAGATTATAATTGGAAAGAGGATGAAAAGAAAAAGTTTTTAAATGAAATATACACAAAAGGAAAGTACATGGAACAATTAATTAGCGACTTAAAGTTATCTATTGATAGTGAGCATAGCGATATCCCCATTATGCCTATATCACCAGAAACATTTTCTCTTGTCCCATTCTTGCAAAAAATCATTATTGATATGGCAAATCAGCCAATTACTAAAAACTATGATTTCGATTTTGAGTTTGAAGATGATAATATAGAGATATTTGCAGATAAGCAACTTTTATATAGGGCTTTTCAAAACTTGCTTACAAATGCAGTAAAACATAATCCTTCATCCACAGCCATTTGTGTATCTTTACATTCGGACGATAAATTTATTATGATTACTTTTTCCGATAACGGGCAAGGGCTGGATGAAAAAAACATAGCCACTCTCACAAAAACAGAAATGGCCATAAATAACGGCCGTGGGTTAGCCGTAGTAAGGAATGTTGTATTATCTCACAAGGGGATAATTACTGTAAATACAACAAAAGTTCATGGAACAAAAATTACCATTTCACTTCCAAAATAATACATACCATACTTACTAAGAATTTAATACTTTCCTTAGCAAGTATGGTATTGTTTTTTATTACTTTAATGTAATATTAAATATATCGTTTGGTTTTCCGGAAAAGACAATCATTCCATTTTCGGGAAGCTGCCAAGCATTAGCACCACTTATTGTTGTTAGGTTAACGCATTCAGCATTTTCGTTATAAATTGCGAAAGTAGCACCTTTAGTACATGTTACTTCGATGTTTTTATTTTCGGTCTTACCATCTATTTTAAACCATCTTGAGTGACCGTTTGCTCCAATAGTTATTGTATGTGATTTTGTATCATCAAGTGGCTTAACAAAGTCTTCCTTGATAAATGTCATGTCTATTGTTTTAAGATATTCGACACCATTTTCTTGATAGAAGCATAAATCCGTTAAGTCCCTTCCATTCATCACTGGTATTTCAATAGTACTAATAGCATTATTTTTATCAACAATTTTGCAACCTTGTGCATAACCGTTTTTTGCATCCAAATCTATTTTATTAATCATGAGCATTGAAGTTAAATACATATCAGAATTAGGCTTTTCTAGCAATGCAAAATATTTTTTACCATCTCGCTTTTCCCATGTTTTTAATACATCTTGCTCGCGAGTATTATGAGGCAATTTCATACTTTGAAAATCTGTACTTATAACTTGTCCTAGACCTGGGAAATCCATGTATTTTTTAACCTGCAAATATGTCTTATTGTTTTTTGTTTCCTTAAAAGTTGCTGTTGCTGTCCCACTTTCATTTTTAAATTCCATATTACCTATATAAATGAACTTCTCAGCAGGTATCATTCCATCTAAACCTTCTGGTATCGTGAAACTATCTTTTTCAAATTCTATTCCATATGTCCTTCCAAAAACAGTACCCTCACCGTAAACCCCTGAATATTTCAATAATTCCTTAGGCACCTCAGCAGAAACTGGAGTTGTAAAGGTTTGATTTGGTTTGATTTCTTCTATTACACCTTTATCCTTTAACACTTTCAATAGAATGTTTGAGGCAAAAATTTGATTGTACAGAGAAGAACCTCCTGATGATACAACCGCCATTGCAATATTATGTTCTGGCAAGGCAACTAAACTGGAATGATAGGAGCCATCGCCACCTTTTGCTACAGCTTTTATATTATAATCACTAAATGGCCATAAATTAGTTGAATCCCATCCAAGTCCATATCCAGTCATATTCTGTTCGTCAGATACCCAGATGCCTCTTTTATATTCTTCATTTTGCATTTTTTCAGCTGATTCCGTTGACAATATTGATTCGTTCTTACCCATTAATACTTCTGAAAATCTGCATATTTCTTCCGCTGTTGAATATAATCCGCCAGTCCCCAGTAAATTTGTATTCAAGGTTGGAAGTTCCTTTTCAAACATTGGCTCATATAACTTTGCAAGCTTTTCTCTATCAAAATCATCAAGAGGTGTTTTCGTGTTCTCCAAATTCAATGGCTGACTAATATATTTCTCCAAAAACTCTGTATAACTCATTTGGCTAACACGTTCTACTAAGATTTCAAGTAACTGAAATCCATTATTACAATATACCGAAAACTCGCCTGGGTTAGAATGTAGTTTTTCATTTTGAAGATTTTGTAATAAATTATCTTGAACTGATGTATCATTGTCATTAAATAAGGATGCATTGTGATAATGTGAACCATAAAGCCCCGATGAATGATTTAGTAACATTCTTGGTGTAATTTCTTTATATCTTTCGTCTGACATTTTAAATTCCGGTATATATTCCGCAAGCGGTTTATCTAGATCAACTTTGCCCCAATCAACAAGCATCATTGTTGCAGCTGAAACGTAAATTTTACTTAAAGAAGCAATGCCATACATAGTTTCATTTGTAATGGGTGTATTATTATCCTTTGCATACACACCGTTATTTCCTGAAAATGTAATCTTACCGTTGTCAATAATCGCATACTGAATACTTGTAACCCCATAATCAGAAATCATAGCAGAAGCCATCTTATCTGCCTCTTCTTTTAGCCCCTCTAAGGAAACCTGCCCACGACTAACAGCCAACTCGTCTGAGGGTCCCCCTGCGCAACCAGCAACAAATACTGCTACCATTGCAACTACCAATATTATTGAAAATATCCTCTTCATATTTTTTCTCCTTTGCTTATTTTAATATTTCCATCATATAGAATGAAAATAAAAGTAAAGTAAAGTGAAAGTAAAATCAAAGGAAAAATATACCGTCTTTGTTGTAAAGAGGTGACCGAAAGCCTTAAAATTATATTTGTCGATTTCACGCTTCATTATTATTTCACCCTATTACATCTTACCGTTCACCTTTATGCTTTGGATATGATTACACATATCATATACATGACTTTTCACAAAATTCTATTCTAGTCATTGCAAAGAAATAAAAATGGTCATAAAATACAGTTAACCCACTCATATATTAACTATGTCATATAAATAATAGCGAGGAAAAAGTATGTCTGATAATTATATTCAGGTATCAGGTGCAAGGAAACGAAATCTAAAAAACATAAATGTTCTGATACCCAAAAAAGAAATTACGGTTTTTACAGGTGTTTCCGGTTCAGGAAAATCATCTTTGGTATTTGATACAATAGCGGCAGAATCGCAAAGACAATTAAATGAAACCTACA
>JAYFPL010000129.1:0-36893 GCA_034927775.1 Anaerovorax sp.
AATCCTACCGGGCGGTTTGTTATCGGTGGTCCGCATGGAGATTCCGGTTTAACAGGAAGAAAAATCATTGTCGATACTTACGGTGGTTACGCAAGACATGGTGGTGGTGCTTTCTCAGGAAAAGACCCTACAAAGGTAGATCGTTCTGCGGCTTATGCAGCTCGATATGTTGCAAAGAATATCGTTGCTGCCGGACTTGCTGATAAATGTGAAATTGAACTTGCTTATGCCATCGGGGTTGCAAAACCGGTCTCTATTTTAGTAGAAACCTTTGGAACGGGAAAAATATCCGAAGAAAAGATATCCGAGTTGGTAGAAAAGCACTTTGATTTAAGACCGGCTGCGATTATTCGTGATTTAGACCTGCGCAGACCGATTTATAGAAAGCTTGCAGCATATGGACATTTTGGAAGAACTGACATTGATTTGACTTGGGAGAAAACAGATAAGGCTGAGATTCTAAGGAAAGAAGCACAGCTCTAAATGAAAAGCATACAATGAAAGGGAAATGGTCACATATGGTTGACCATTTCCCTTTTTTGCAGTAAAATAGGAAAAATATTAAATAAAATTTGGTGAATGCAAGGAAACCTGCAAAATACCCCGTTTTATATAAATAGAAATTTTAAGAGAGGAACCAATCAAATGGGAGTGAAAGTAGCGAAATTTGGAGGAAGCTCCGTAGCAGACGCCATTCAGCTATCCAAGGTCAAGAGCATCATAGAGGCTGACGCAGATAGACGATATGTGGTGGTATCCGCTCCGGGAAAACGTTTTAGTGAAGACAATAAAATGACGGATTTACTTTATTTGTGTAAGACGCACATAGAGCATAATGTACCGTATGATCAAGTGTTTCAGGTGATTTGCGATCGTTTTCGTGCGATGGAAATGAATCTTGGTGTCGATGTCAATTTGGAAATGGAATTTGTTAAGATCAGAGAGAATCTAGAGAAGGGTGCCAGTGCAGATTATGTTGCTAGTCGTGGAGAGTATTTAAGTGCGGTATTGACTGCAGCGTATTTAGGTTATGATTTTGTAGATGCTGCCGGTCTGGTACAGTTTGATGAAAAGGGAAGATTCTTGGATGAAGAAACCAATGAAGCTCTTTCTAAGGCTTTATCAGAGCATGAAAGAGCGGTTATTCCGGGATTTTTTGGTACTTATCCTGATGGAAGCATTAAGACATTTTCCAGAGGAGGGTCGGATATTACCGGTTCTCTTGTAGCAAAAGCTGTAAAGGCAGACGTATATGAAAATTGGACGGATGTACCTGGATTTTTGGTTGCAGATCCACGTATTATTAAAAATCCGGAACCGATTAAAACAGTATCTTATCAAGAATTAAGAGAATTGTCTTATATGGGTGCAAGTGTACTGCATGAGGATGCTGTTTATCCGGTTAGAGAAGCAAACATTCCGATTAACATTCGTAATACCAATGATCCCGAACATCCAGGTACAATTATTCTATCGGAACCGGATCGTAGCTCTGATCGTATTGTAACGGGAATTGCAGGGAGCAAGGATTTTTCTGTAATTGCGATTTCGAAAAATATGATGGCATCGGAACGAGGGTTTATTCGTCGTGTATTGAGTATTTTAGAAGATTATGATGTTCCTGTAGAGCATTTGCCGAGCGGTATTGATACCATTTCAATTGTTGTTTCTAATAAAAAGCTCAATCGAGCATTGGATGAAATTTTAGAAGAAATTGAACGAAAGGTGCAACCGGATAAAATTGATGTGTTTAATAATATGGCATTGATTGCAACGGTAGGAGCTGGGATGACCAATCGTATGGGCGTATCGGCAACGTTGTTTACTGCACTTTATGAAGCGAAGGTAAACATTCGAATGATTGACCAAGGTTCCAGTGAAATAAATATTATTGTTGGTGTAGAAAATAAGGATTTTGAAACGGCAATTAAAGCTATCTATAATGCCTTTGTAAAATAGAGAAAGAATATAAAAACAAGTATTCTTAAATTAAATTTTTTAAATACTTGTTTTTTTGTCTTTTTGTCTGAATTTAGAACGATTAAATCTTAATAAAAGTATATTTCTTAATAAAAATTAAGAAATTTCCTAATATTCCTTAAAGTTAAAATGCTATAATATTAATAAATATAAATATTTTATTTTTACAATATGGAGTTGAATATGATGCGAAAAAAACGTATTTTAATTGCGGATGATAGCCCTGAAATTATAGAGATACTAACGATTTTGCTTAATTCAGAGGAGTATGATGTGATTACCGCCATGAATGGTGAAGATGCGGTTAATCTGGTAGATGACACGATTGATCTCATTGTTCTTGATGTAATGATGCCTTTTAAATCCGGGTTTATTGCCTGTAAGGAAATTCGTGAAAAGACCATTGCGCCCATTCTTTTTCTTACTGCAAAAGATAATGACTCAGATAAGGCGATTGGTTTCAGTGCCGGAGGAGATGATTATTTATCCAAGCCATTTTCATATCCAGAATTTTTGGCGCGGGTAAAGTCGCTGTTAAGGCGTTATTATGTTTATCAAGGGAAACAGCAGACGGATATAAACAAAAATTTATGCATTGATTTACTTAATATTGATTTAAATAAGCAGCAAGTTACGGTAGATGGCAAGGAGATTTTATTGACTGGTTTAGAGTACCGAATTCTTGTTTTGATGGCCAAGAACCGAAAAAAAATATTTACGGCACAAAATATATATGAAAGTATTTGGAATGAACCTTATTTTTATTCTGCCAATAATACTATAATGGTACATATTTTAAAGCTTCGTAAAAAAATAGAACAAGATTATAAAGAACCGAAAATTATTAAAACAGCTTGGGGGAAGGGTTATTATGTTGATTAATAAACTTCAAAAAGAAAGCCTTTATTCTCAGGTTTTACTATATATAATTGTTTCAGCGGGAATTGCATTGGTACTTTATGGGACAACCGTAGTTAATTTAAATAATTATTTGCAGGACTATAGTAAACGCCCTGAAATTATTGAACAGGATTCAAAAAAATATGCGAAAAGGTTGCAGGGTTTCATAGAAATACATGAATTAAAACGTACGGATGTAAAGAGAATTGCACGTTGGAATGAAATTAACTGGTATGTTTCCTTAAAAATTTATCAGGATGACACCGTATATTTTGATTCGTTTCTCCATTATGCGAATTGGGCTAACAAGGAATCCGATAATTTAACAGAAAGCTTTGGCTGGGATGGAACATCTCGTCCATGCTTTGAATATCCAATTCATTTTAAAGACGGAGATGCAGTACTTTTGATTAGTGGATGCTTTTTTTACCAATATGAGATGATGATCTCATTTGCAAACTTTACCGTATTTCTTACCACTTTTCTATTCTGTTTTATTTTTTTATGCCGCCGACGTTTTGCTTATATAGAAGAAATTCATAAAGGATTGGAACGAATGAGTAGAGAAGAACCTACGCATCAGATTTCCTTAAAAGGGAATGATGAACTAACCTGTCTTGCTGCTTATATTAATGTAATGAATGCGTCCGTTCAGAATCAAAGAAGGTTGGAGCAGGAAATGATTGAAAAGAATCGGGAGATAATAGCGGCTATTTCACATGACATTCGCACGCCACTTACTTCAGTCATTTGTTATTTGGATTTTTTAAAGGATTCTCGTTATGAAAATCAGGAAGAAATGAACCGTTATGTAGAAAATGCTCGCACACGTGCTTACCAAATCAAAGGGATGACAGAAGAGCTTTTCGAGAGATCAATTCAAGAGGAAAAGCACAAGGAGTTAGACTGGGAAGTTCTAAACGGAAATGAATTTGTTTCACAAGTAATTTCTGAAATGTTCTTTACCTTGAGAGAAAATGGGTTTCATCCGGACTTTAATTTTGATTTCAAACATGCCTTTGAAATGAAGGTGGATGTCATTGCGTTTCGTCGAGTTTTTGATAATATTTGCTCCAATATATTAAAATATGCGGATTCTACGCTTCCCGTACTGCTTACGACGGAGATTAAAGGACAAACACTTGAAATAATGGAGAAAAATATTAAGTCGGCCAGTCGATACGTGGAAAGCACAGGAATCGGACTTTATAACTCTAAAAAAATAGTACAGCAGCATAAAGGGGAGATGCAAGTTAAAAACGATGGATATTATTTTGAAGTCCATATTACTTTGCCCATTATTCTAAAATAAGAATTTTTTAGATTTCTTTAAG
Organism: Anaerovorax sp.; assembly: GCA_034927775.1. Taxonomy (GTDB): domain Bacteria; phylum Bacillota; class Clostridia; order Peptostreptococcales; family Anaerovoracaceae; genus IOR16. The sequence continues at coordinate 4,215 of JAYFPL010000129.1, forward strand.
ATTATATTAAGTTTTTTTCTCTATGCTTAAGCCATAAAGGTGCAAAACCTTATGGCTTATTTTTACTTCATCTATCTTTAATGTATTTCTTTTTTTTATTTTTATATTATTTTAAGGAGGAAGAAATTTATGGGTAAAAAGATTCCAATGTGGCAGATATTGTTGATTTTAGTCATTCTAATTGCATTACTAATTTATACACTTGTTATCATCGGAGGTACAGTACATATTCCAATTGCTACTACGGCTGCTATCGCGGCATTGATTGCAATTAAAAATGGATATAAATGGTCTTTCCTCGAAAAAGCAATGATTAATGGCATCTCCCGTGCGATGCAAGCAATTTTAATTTTACTAGTTATCGGTATGGTAATCGCAACCTGGATTGCAGGTGGTATTGTACCGGCAATGATTTATTATGGATTAATGATTATAAAGCCTTCCATTTTCTTAGTGGCCAGTATGCTGCTTTGCTCCATCGTAGCACTTGCTACCGGTTCTTCTTGGACCACTGCAGGTACGGCAGGCATTGCGCTCATCGGTATTGGAGCCGGATTAGGTTTGCCGCTTCCGATTGTTGCAGGGTCCATTATTTCCGGAGCTTACTTCGGTGATAAAATGTCACCGTTGTCTGATACTACAAATTTAGCACCGGCTATGGCAGGAACCAACTTGTTTGATCATATCAAGCATATGGTTTTCACCGTTACACCTTCTTATATTATTGCGATGACTATCTTTGCTGTTTTAGGAACGAAAATCAGTAATTCTCCTGATGTAGATATGACTGGGGTTTCGGTTTTGATGCAGGGAATAAAAGAAAACTTTTATATCTCGCCGCTTCTTTTGATTCCGCCTTGCCTAATCATTGCGATGGTTGTATTTAAGGTACCGGCTCTTCCAGGATTATTCGGCGGTGCACTATTAGGTGTGATTTGTGCAGCTGTATTCCAGGGTCAAAGCTTTGGGGAGGTTGCTACGGTAGTTGCTTACGATGGTTATGTCAGCGAAACAGGAATTGATTTTGTAGATTCTCTTTTAAGTAGTGGTGGTATGAAGTCTATGTACAATACTGTAGGTATCATTCTTTGCGCAATGTGCTTCGGAGGAGTATTGGATTCAACGAATATGCTGGCAAGTCTTTGTGATGCTATGCTAAAGGTTGCAAAAAATACCGGGCTACTCGTTACGATGGTTGTTATCAGCTGTATTGCTGTCAATGCTGCAGCGTCTGACCAATACCTGTCAATCGTACTTCCAGGAAGAATGTTCAGGAGTGCATTTGAAGACAGAAAATTAAAAGCAAAGAATTTATCAAGATGTTTGGAGGATGCCGGAACCATTACTTCCTGTTTGATTCCGTGGAATACTTGCGGTGCCGCGATGTCCTCTTCTTTAGGCGTTCCTACTGTTGAGTATATGCCTTACTGCTTCCTGAATTTGGTAAATCCATTGGTGTCTATATTCTATGGTTTTACTGGAATCACTATGGAAAAGATGACGGATGAAGAATATGAGGAAATCTTAGAACAACGTAAATTAGATAACGAATTAGCTGCCAATGCGCTAGCATAATGTAAGATTTTCCGCCGGATTTTCGGTAGAAGATAAAATGAGGTAAGATAAGCAGAAAAATCCTGACCATTTTGGCCGGGATTTTTCTGTTATATAACTTTTTATATTGATTCTTTCTTTTCCTGTATTATTCGACTTTGATTAACTCATATTGGTCACTGCCATATCCCATTTTTACAGCATGATCGATACCAGCCTTCCAATCGGTAGCTGGGTGCAGAAGACCAAAATAGTCACAGTGGCATTTCCCTGTACAATCGCAGTCGTTTTCTTTTCTATGCTTTAGCAGTGCTTCTTCGAGAATGCTGCCTGCATTAACTGGCTGTTCATTTGCCATATTGGCACAGCAAAGATCGAGAGCTACTGGATCAAACGAGGCAAACATACCTACGTCAGGTATTACAGGCATATCGTTTTCTCCATGGCAGTCACAGAATGGAGAAACGTCCATTAAAAAGGTTATGTGAAAATGCGGTTTGTCTTTTATAACAGCATAGGCATATTCCGCTATTTTTTTGTTAAGCACTTCTTCTGCCTCATCCCACAAAGGATGAATGGCATCCACAGGACATACGCCAATGCATCGTCCGCAGCCAACACATCGATCAATATTAATTTGTGCTTTTTTTTCTACAAACGAGATAGCATCATGCGCACAATTTTTTCGGCAGGCACCACAGCTTATGCAACGATTTTGACTTACTACCGGTTTCCCGCTGTTATGCATCTCCATTTTACCTGCTCTGGAGCCGCCGCCCATACCAAGATTTTTTAAAGCACCGCCCATACCTGTAGATTCATGACATTTAAAATGGTTCATTGATATAATCACATCTGCATCGGTTAGAGATCGTCCTATTTTTGCTTCCTTAATATATTCGCCGTCAATTGGAACTAAAGTTTCATCCGTTCCCTTTAAACCGTCTGCAATCAGTATGTGACATCCGGTTGTAAATGGATTATACCCATTTTCATAAGCAGATTCCAAATGATCCAAAGCATTTTTTCTGCCTCCGACATATAGCGTATTTGCATCTGTGAGAAAAGGCTTTCCCCCATTTTCTTTTACAATATCAGCAATGACTTTTGAAAAGTTTGGGCGAAGGTAAGCTAGATTTCCTGGTTCACCGAAGTGAATTTTTATTGCAGCATATTTATTTTGAAAGTCAATGCTATCAATGCCGGCTTCTTTTACTAACTTTTTTAGCTTATCAAGCAGGCTTACACCTAATTCCGTACGAAAGCCGGTATAATATACTTTTGCTTTTTCCATCATCGTTCCTCCTGAGGTTTTATTCTTCTTTCTGTTCTAGTATATCAAATGCGGAAGAAAAAGTATCATTCTTCTAACAGATATTTTAATATTTGCCCTGGATTTTCTAAAAACATTTTTGTTAGTTGATAATGTTCTGTTTGCTGATATGGAACAATTTCAATGCCGTTTTTTGTGAGCTGGTATATTTGTGCATTTGGAAATGCCATAAGTATCGGTGAATGCGTAGCTATGATAAATTGTGAATTTTTATTAACTAATGCATTCATTTCTGCTATAAGAGTCAGCAACCTTGATGGAGAAAGTGCAGCCTCTGGTTCATCAAGAATATAAATTCCATTTCCGCTAAAACGATTTTGAACTAAAGAAAGAAAACTCTCACCATGAGACTGATTGTGAAGTGATTTTCCGCCATAGCTATCGAAAAGTTCTAATTCATCAACATTTGTTGCAAAATTGTAAAAGCTTTCTGCACGAAGAAAGAAACCATCTTGCGCATAGGTGGATTTAGAGAGTGTCAAATATTCATATAATTCAGAGTGAGTTTTGTTTGTAGAAAAATTAAAATTCTTCGTACCACCCTCTGCATTAAATCCATATGCAATAGCAATTGCTTCAAGTAAAGTTGATTTGCCGGTTCCATTTTCTCCGACAAAAAAAGTGACATCATTTTCAAAAGAAATTGACTTGTTTTTCATAAGGTGATGAACAACAGGCAAATCACATAGATAAGAATCTATGTTTATTTCTTTATTCAAAATGACACTGCTTATGTATTTTCTGTTCATAAAAAATCACACCGCCTATGATCCTTATTGAGTTTAAATTAAGTTTAGCATAGAAAGAAGTGAGAATCCACAAAGATGCATAGTTATAAACGTAACATTAATTTTTTAGTGCTTTTTTGATTTTTAGATTATTGTATGATATAATATTTTGTCATCCTATACGTACATTTTATAGGTAATAATAGGTTGAAATCACTTGGAAGAAAAATGAAAACTGATATAAAAAAGAAGGGATCATGAAAGATGGGGTTATTAGAAAAAATCTTTGGTGATTTAAATGCCAAAGAAGTAAAAAAGGTAGAGAAAATTGTAGATAAAATTGAAGCTTTGGATGAGCAGATGAAAGCGTTGTCTGATGAGGAACTTAAGGCAATGACACCAAAGTTTAAAGAGCGGCTTGCACAAGGGGAGACTTTAGATGATATTTTGCCGGAGGCTTTTGCTGTATGCAGAGAAGCGGCATGGAGAAGCTTGGGATTAAAGCATTTTCGTGTACAGCTTATCGGTGGTGTAGTATTGCATCAAGGAAGAATTGCCGAAATGAAAACCGGTGAAGGTAAAACTTTGGTTGCAACCTTGCCTGTTTATTTGAATGCTTTGGAAGGAAAAGGCGTTCATGTCATTACCGTTAATGACTACTTAGCAAAGCGTGATATGGAATGGATGGGTAAGCTTTATACCTTCTTAGGTCTGACGGTAGGATGTGTTGTTCATGGAATTAACAATGACGTTCGAAAAGCCGCATATCGTGCAGATATTACTTACGGAACAAACAATGAATTTGGGTTTGATTATTTACGTGATAACATGGTTATCTACCAAGAAGATTTAACGCAAACTCAATTAAATTTTGCGATTGTAGACGAAGTTGACAGTATTTTAATTGATGAAGCACGTACGCCTTTGATTATTTCCGGTCAAGGAGAAAAATCAACGGACCTTTATCATGTTGCCGACCGCTTTATCCGCAGTTTTAGGCAGGATGTTGATTTTACCATGGAGGAAAAGGACAAGACCGTTTCCATTACTGAGGAAGGGGTTGCAAAATGTGAAGAATTCTTCAAAATTGATAACTTTTCGGACCCGGAAAACATGGAAATCAATCATCACGTTCATATCGCTTTGAAGGCACATAATTTAATGAAACGTGATGTAGACTATATCGTAAAAGATGGAGAAATTGTTATTGTTGATGAGTTTACCGGTCGTTTAATGTTCGGAAGACGTTACAGTGACGGTTTACACCAGGCAATTGAGGCAAAGGAAGGGATGAAGATTCGTCAAGAATCAAAAACCCTGGCCACCATTACACTGCAGAACTATTTTAGAATGTATCAGAAACTCGCCGGTATGACGGGTACGGCCAAAACGGAAGAACAGGAATTCCGTGACATTTATAATATGGACGTTGTGGTGATTCCTACAAATAGGCCAATTGCAAGAATTGATAAAGAGGATTCCATTTATGGAACGGAACGCGGTAAGTTTAAGGCAATTGCGGAACAAATCGCAGAACATCATGCTACCGGACAGCCAGTTCTTGTTGGTACCATTTCTATAGAGAAGTCAGAAGCCATCAGCGAGGTTTTAAAGAGAAAAGGAATCAAACATAATGTATTGAATGCTAAGCAGCACGACAAGGAAGCGGAAATCATTGCAGAGGCAGGACGATTGGGTGCGGTAACCATTGCAACGAATATGGCCGGCCGTGGTACCGATATTTTACTTGGCGGTAATCCTGATTTTGAAGCTAAAAAAGAAATGAGAAAGCTTGGCTTTGATGATACGGCTATTTCTTTTGCATCCAGTTTTGTTCCGCTTGAAGACCCTGCACTTATTGAAGCTAGAAAAGAATACAACCGTTTGCTTGAGCATTTCAGACAGGAACGTGCTGATGAACAACGGCAGGTAAAAGAAATTGGCGGTCTTCATATTATTGGTACAGAACGTCATGAATCAAGACGTATTGATAATCAGCTGAGAGGACGTGCCGGACGTCAGGGAGACCCGGGTTCTACGCAGTTCTTTATTTCGTTAGAAGACGAACTGATGCGTTTGTTTGGCGGTGAACGTATTCAAGGTATCGTTGATAAGCTGGGTGTACCGGAGGATGAGCCGATTGAGGCCGGAATGCTTACAAAGTCCATTGAAAATGCTCAGAAAAAAGTAGAAGGCCGAAACTTTGGTATTCGTAAATATGTTTTACAGTATGATGATGTTATGAATAAACAAAGAAGCATTATTTACAGTGAGAGAAGAAGAGTTTTAAATGGAGAAGATCTTCGTGAACACATGATGTCAATGCTGGAAGAAATTGTGGATGAAAACATTGAAATATGTATAAGTGGCTCCCGATTCGCAGAAGAATGGGATATTGAAGGGTTAAATACCAATATTCATAAATATTGTGGGAAACTAGAAAACTTAAATTACAGCAAAGAAGAAATTGCAGATTTAACGGTAGAAACACTTAGAGCTGATGTATTAGATAAATTCTTATCCTACTATAAGGAAAAAGAGCAAGAAATTGGCGAAGAAAGAATACGTGAATTAGAGCGTATGATTCTGCTGAGAGTGGTTGATACAAAATGGATGGATCATATTGATGCAATGGATCAGCTGAAATCTGGTATCGGTCTTCGCGCACTTGGGCAGGAAGATCCGGCAAGAGCATATTCAAATGAAGGGTTTGATATGTTTGAGCTGATGATTAAATCCATAAAGGACGATACTGTAAAATTCTGCTTCAATGTAACCGTACAGACACAGACTCAACGTAAACAGGTTATGAATGCAGGAGAGGGAACAAAAGCCGACTTTGATAATATGGGCGGTGAAGGTGGAAATGTACCGGAAGCGGCAAAGGTTCCGGAACGCGAAAGAAAGCAGGAACCGGTGCACAAGGAACCGACTGTCGGTAGAAATGATCCTTGCCCTTGCGGAAGCGGTAAAAAATATAAAAAATGCTGTGGTGCAAATTTGAATAATGATATGGAATAGGTTTTTAGTGTTTTTCTATAAAAATTATTTTCAGAAAAAGGATAATTGGAAGGATGTGAAAGGAATGCTTGAATTGGATTCAATTAAATCCGAACTTGCAAGTGAACAAAAAAATCTAAATGAATTGGGTGAGTCCCTTTGACGTTGCAAAGCTTACCCTTGATTTGGAAGAAATAAATTTTAAAGTACAGATTGATGGCTTTTGGGATCATTTAGAAGAAGCACAAAAGACATTAAAGGAAAAGAAACGATTGGAAACAAAGCTTGATGAATTTAATGGATTGAAAACCCAGCTTGAAGACGTAGAAGTATTGATTCAAATGAGTGAAGAAGCTGAGGATGCTTCCATGGTGGAAGAGATTCAGGAGATTTACAGGGATTACAAGGAAAAAGTTGAGGAACTGCGATTGAAAACGCTGCTGAGCGGTCACTATGATAGTAGTAATGCAATTATTTCCATTCATGCTGGTTCCGGTGGCTTAGATGCACAGGACTGGGCAGAAATGTTGCTTCGTATGTATATAAGGTGGGCAGAAAAGAAAGATTATCGCATTCAAACTTTAGATTATCAGGGAGCCGATGAAGGTGGAATTAAGAGTGCAACTTTGCGAATTGAAGGTGAAAATGCGTACGGGTATTTAAAGAATGAAAAAGGAGTACACCGTATTGTTCGTATCTCTCCGTTTGATTCTTCGGGAAGAAGACATACTTCCTTTGCGTCATTGGATGTAACACCGGAGCTTGACGATAATGTTGAGGTAGAGATTAATCCTGATGATATCCGCATAGATACTTATCGTTCCAGCGGTGCAGGCGGACAGCATGTCAATAAAACCGATTCTGCAATACGAATTACACATATTCCGACCAATATCGTTGTAACGTGTCAGAACGAACGATCACAGCATCAGAATCGGGAAGTGGCGATGCGTGTGTTGAAAGGAAAATTATACGAATTGGCTTTGCAGGAGCATAAGGATAAGATTGATGAATTGAAAGGAGATTTCAGCCAAATAACGTGGGGAAGTCAAATTCGTTCCTATGTCTTCCATCCGTATAACATGGTAAAAGATCATCGCACCGGAGCAGAAGTGAGCAATGTTTACGGTGTAATGGATGGAGATTTAGATTACTTTATCAATGAAAAATTAAAACAAAAAGAGACGACTGATTCATAAAATCATATCAGATACTCTATTTTTAATACTATAATGAAGCAACCCATTAAGGGTTGCTTTTTCCTTTAAATGGCAGTCATTAAATGACAAACCTATCACTTAATGGAAATGGAAACCACATCTTACAATGATTGACAATTTGTTATGGTTATGATATATTATTTATAAAGGCATTCTGTAAAAATAAGCAGGGTGCCTTACTATATTTCTAAAGAATTCCCATTAAATGTAATGAGGAAACGTGGATTAAGAGGAGGTATTATATGAGCATAGCAACATTAAATGCGTCAATCAGAAATGAAAAAGCAAAAAAGAGTAGGAAAGAAGGATTTGTTCCTGCTGTTGTTTATGGAAAAGGCGTTCCAAGCACACCAATTCAATTTCACAATAAGGATATTATCAAAGTAATCAAAGAAAACGGCAGCAGAACGACCGTTAAAATAAAATTGGACGCTGAAACAAAAGTAGGGATTATAAAGGATGTTCATGTTGATCCGGTAACATCGGAAATGCAGCATCTCGACATTCAGCTTGTAGATAGAGACGAAATTGTAAATTGGGAAATACCAATCACTTTTTCCGGAAGAGAACAATTAAAGTTAAAACGCTTGTTCCTTGAAACGAATTTATCCCAGATTAAAGTTACGGGTAAGGTAAGTGACATTCCGGATTTTATTAATGTGGATGTTGGTGAAAAAAATGCTAATGAGGACATCACAATCGCTGATTTGAATTTGGATTCCACTGTCAAATCATCCCGTCCGATGGATACGATTCTTGCGGTTGTAAAATATGCAGTTACTAATTAAAATGATAGATCGAAAATATTTATGCAACATACAATCAAAAATACCTGCTAAGAATGGTTGATTTTAGCAGGTATTTTTCATTCATAGAAATAACACCTGTAGCATAAGCTTAACAAGGAAATTCATTGGCATTTTTTGTGTGGTAGGGTATACTAATAGATAGAACCTTTCGAAGGAGGATGCTTGTGTGGATTTAAGGAAAAGAAAGCGATTTATCATTAATGCGGCGTATTGCTCTTTGGTTGTCGCTATTGTTGTGGTGATATTTCGATATGCAATATTTTGGGTAATGCCGTTTGTGATTGGTTTTTCAGTTGCATTCCTTTTAAAACCGATTATTAATAAGCTGTCAAATCTAACTCATATTAATCGAAAGCCGATAGCAGCATTTGTGCTGTTGCTTTTTTATGCAACAGTAGGGCTATTGGTGTTTTTGTTTGGGCTTCAAGTATTCTTCTCAGTGCAGCGGTTTATATATCAGATTCCTGATATATACAGCCAGAAAATGGAACCTGCCTTGGTTAGCAGTTATAAAAGCTTAGAAATGTGGGCTGCACATTGGGATCCGAGGATTATGAATGCCATCAGTGAAGTTGCAAAGGATTTACTTGCACAGTTGGGTACACTGGTATCCAGTGTTTCAACAAAGATGATCGCCATGATTTCTGGTATCGCAGTTTGGGTTCCGGGGATGTTTGTATCTCTAATTTTTACGATTATATCTTCTTTTTTTATTGCAATGGATTACTATAAGATAACTAATTTTATCGTAAGGCAGTTTAATCCGCAGCACCAGAGTTTAATCTTGGATATAAAAAATTATGTGGTCGGTTCCGTCTTTAAGTTTATCACATCGTATGCTTTAATTATGTCGATTACTTTTGCGGAACTTTCAATCGGACTGACGATATTAAGAATAGATCATGCTATTTTGGTTGCATTTCTGATTTCGATGCTGGATGTGCTTCCTGTACTTGGAACAGGTGGTGTAGTCATTCCATGGATTCTGGTTGAATTAGTACAGAAAAATTATTCATTGGCTTTGGGTCTGTTTTTCCTGTATTTATTCATTACCATTATGCGAAATGTTTTGGAGCCAAAGATTGTTGGAAAAAGAGTGGGACTTCATCCAGTTTTAATGTTAATCAGTATGTTTGTAGGTGTAAAGCTTTTTGGGCCGTTAGGTCTGATTATATTGCCTTTTATATTAATTGTAATTAAAAATTTGAATGATAGTGGGAAAGTCCATTTATTTAAGTAAGGAGACATTAGTCATGATTTTAGAAAAGTTAGCACAAGAATTTCATTTAAAACAATCTCAGGTAGAAGCAACGGTTGGCTTAATTGATGATGGAAATACCATTCCGTTTATTGCAAGATACCGTAAGGAAATGACAGGCGGTTTAAGTGACGTAATACTTCGTGATTTAGAAGAACGTTTGATATATCTCAGAAATTTGGACGAGCGTAAAGAAGAAGTCATTCGTTTAATTGAAGAACAGGGAAAGCTTACAGAAGAGTTAAAACAAGAAATCGTAAAGGCTGAGGTTTTGCAAAGAGTGGAAGACCTATACAAACCATTTAAGCAAAAAAAAGCAACCAGAGCATCCAAAGCAAGAGAAAAAGGCTTGGAACCGTTGGCTGCTATTCTTATGGCACAGCAATTAGAGAATGGCACACCGGAAGAAGCAGCAGCACCGTTTGTACAAGAGGAAAAAGGAGTTGCGACTGCAGCCGAAGCATTGCAAGGGGCAATGGATATCATTGCGGAGATTGTGGCAGATGATCCGGATTACAATGCAGAAGTACGAAAGATGACTTTTGAAAAGGGACATATGGCGTCAGAAGCGGTAGATGCAGAGGAAAGCACAGTTTATGATATGTATTACGATCGTTCGGAACTGATTTCACAGATACCAAATCATCGTGTATTAGCTGTGAATCGGGGAGAAAAGGAAAAGAAATTAAAGATTAAAGTAAAAGCGCCAGTAGAAATCATTTATGATTATCTGAAAAATAAAGTAATAACGAATGAAAAATCAATCTTTACTGCAATGCTCAATGAAACAATAGAAGATGCATATAAGCGTCTTATGGCTCCTTCGGTTGAAAGAGAAATGCGTAACCAATTAACAGAACGGGCAGAAAAGGATGCTGTTAAAGTATTTGCAAAAAACACAGAAAAACTTTTAATGACACCTCCGGTAAAGAATGCAAGAGTGTTAGCGATTGATCCGGGTTATCGTACAGGCTGTAAAGTTACGATGCTGGATGAAACAGGAAAACTACAGGCTTATGGCACCATTTATCCGACGGAGCCAAAGAAGGATGTGGCAGGAGCAAAGAAAACGCTAACCGCTTTGATAAAGAAATTCAAAGCAAATATCATTGTCATTGGAAACGGAACAGCTTCCAGAGAAACAGAAATTTTTGTAACGGAGCTGATTAAAGAATTATCCGAGCAAGGCATTCATGACTTGCATTATACCATTGTCAATGAAGCGGGTGCTTCGGTGTATTCGGCATCAAAACTTGCTACGGAAGAATATCCTGATCTTGATGTAACCACAAGAGGAGCGATGTCCATTGGAAGAAGACTGCAGGATCCTTTGGCGGAACTTGTTAAAATTGAACCAAAGCACATCGGTGTTGGACAATACCAGCACGACATTAATCAGACTCTTTTGAATGGTGCGCTGACAAATGTTGTGGAAGATTGTGTAAACCGAGTGGGTGTTGATCTTAATACAGCTTCTCCTTCCTTACTTTCCTACATTGCGGGAGTGAATTCCGGTATTGCAAAAAACATAGTAGCATACAGAGAAGAACATGGTCGTTTTCGAAATCGAAAACAATTATTAAAGGTTGCAAAACTCGGTGAAAAAGCATTTAAACAATGCGCCGGATTCATGCGTATTTCTGATGGAGAAAATGTATTGGATGCAACTTCGGTGCACCCGGAATCTTATGAAGCAGCAGAAAAAATGTTGAACAAGCTTGAGATAGAAAAAAGTGAAATCGGAAAAGGCGGAGCAAATAAAATTGAGGAAAAAATTATAGAATTGTATCCGATTGAAAAGAAGATACCGCAAAACGGTCATGTAAAAGGACTTGCAGCTTTAGCTGTTTTGAAAGTTAACACGAAGGAAGAAAAACAGAGTTGACCAAAGAGTATTGAAAAGATGGCAGATGATTTAGGAATTGGTGCTTTAACGTTAACGGATATCGTCGCTGAAATAAAAAAACCGGCTAGAGACCCTCGTGAGGGAATGCCGCCTGTAGTATTTCGAAACGATGTATTAAGCATTGAGGATTTAAAAGTAGATATGGAGATGACCGGAACGGTACGCAACGTAGTGGATTTTGGCGCATTTGTTGATATTGGGATTAAAAATGATGGCCTTGTTCATATTTCTCAAATAAGCAACAAGTATATTAAACATCCTATGGATGTGGTTGGAGTTGGTGATACTGTAAAGGTAAAGATATTAAGCATTGATTATGAGAAGCAGAAGGTTTCTTTGACAATGAAATTATAGGAAGAAAAGAGAAGACATATGAAGAAAAAAACAACAGTACTATTTGATTTTGATGGCACAATTATGGATACAAATGATATAATTGTAAAGTCTTGGCAGTACACCTTTCGGACTTTAGAAGGCAAGGAACGGCCCATAGAGGAAATTTTAGCGACTTTTGGAGAACCCCTGCATATTACAATGGAACGAATTTTGCCAGGCTTTGATTCAGAAGAAGCAATAGAAATTTACCGTAGCTATCAGTTCAATCATTATCAAGAATTAATTGAACTGTTTCCAGGAATGGAAAAGTTGATTACAGAATTAAAACAAGAAGGGTATAAGTTAGCAGTTGTTACGTCACGCTTAAGAAACTCAACAGAAAGCGGGCTGAATAAGTTTGATTTAACAGAACATTTTGATGTCATTGTAACCGCAGATGATACAAAAAAACATAAGCCGGATCCGGAACCTGTATTGATTGCACTGGAAAAGCTTGGTTCTAATCCACAAGAAGCAATTATGATCGGTGACAGTATGTTCGATGTTCTTTGTGCACAGAATGCAGGCGTGGATGCTGTTTTAGTCAGCTGGGCTATGGCGACCGAGGCACAGGGAAAATTACAAGAAGTAAAGCCAGAATATGTCATTGAAGAAGCGGAAGAACTATGGACAATTTTGCGGTAAACGAATGATTATTATTTCATAATAGGAGATGAAATTCATGACAACAATTTTGATTGTAGAGGATTCATTTCAAGATCGAAAGCTTTATTCTGATGCGATGTCAGGTCTTTTTCAAGTAGAATTATTGTATGCAGAAAGTGCGGAACAGGCATTAAAGCTAATGAAGACACATAAAATTGACTTGTTTCTTTTAGATGTAGAGCTTCCGGGAATGGATGGATTCTCTTTGGCAGAAAAAATTCGAAACACCGCTCAGTACGAATTAACACTTATATTATTTATTACAGGTTATAGTAAAAATCCGTTAGAAGCATTTCGACAATATCATTGCTATGATTTTATTGTAAAACCATTTTCCGTCGAAGAATTTAAAGAAAAGATCGCTGGATTGATTGAGAAATTACATAGAAAAAAAGAAAGAGAAACTCCTAAAATTCGAAAACTGACTGCGTTTGAGACGGAAGGGGAAACCATGTTTGTTCCCATAGAGGAAATTTTATTTGCGCAGGTAAGCCGAAGCAGATGTGAAGTGCAGACAAAAACACATCTGCTATCCCTTAAAAAAGTAGCCTTACAGGATGTGATTGAAACGGTAAATGACACCTTTTTTGTTCGTTGCCATAAATCCTTTGCTGTAAATGTGAAACACATAGCTTCAATACGAAGTATTAATTACCGATTAATTGAGATTTCTTTTGAGTATTCGGAAAGAAAGATTGATATGTCAAAGCTATATCAAGGAAATGTGGAAGAGCTCCTTTCAGAATTAAATCAAGCAGAAGGAGAGAAGCAGGAGAAAAACAATGAGTTGGTATGAAAATGGAATTGGAACATTTTTAGAATTATTAGCCATTCTATTCTTATTAAACTTGTTTTCTGAAGAATATTTGCGGCATAAGGTTGCTATATTTTTTATAGGAATGATTGTAGCAACTGTAGATATTATTCAAAATCTATTCTATAGTGATTATCGAATAATATTACTTGTTGATTCTGTATGCATTCTTACAATGTTAAAAGCAGTGGTAAAAAGAAGATGGAGTGAACTTATTTTTGAATTTTTTATTTGTTTTGTAGCTGTTTCATTTTTTGAATTCATATTAATTTTTATTTATCATGCATTTAATATGCCATATGATATGACTTTTTTCATGCGATTAATCCATCTTTCTATTACTCTTTTGTTTAGTTGGAGTGTAGGATGTCATAAAAAATTAAGAAAAGAATTTTTAATACTATATGAAAGATATAAGCAAATTTTTTATTTGATTATTGGAAACTTATATTTGATTTTTCTTTTAGAGAGTTATTTATGGAATAATAAAATCAATGTTTTTTATAGTGAAATCGGACTGGTAGCCATTGTTATCATGATTTGGATTTTTATCAATGTATTACTTTTGAAAGAATACATACAAAATCGAAGAAAAAGTGACTTAATTGGCATTCATGAAAATTACATTCAGATGATAGAAAACCTCTTAGATAATCTTCAGGAAGAAAAGCATGAATTTCGAAAGCATTTACAAACCATTGAAGGATTTAGTCACGAAGATGATTCAGTCAATGCAATAATGGGAATACAACAGTATATAAAAGATTTGAGAGGAAAAGAAAAGGAAACGCAAGAAAAACAACCAATTTCTTTCTTAACCGGAAATCGTGTCACTAATGCATTGCTTTCAATCAAGGCAAAAGAGGCTAGCGAAAAGGGAATTTCTTTTTTTTATGTACCATCAATGTCATTTCCTAGATTGCCTTTTGAGCAATACGAACTGATTGAATTAGTGGGAAATTTGTTAAATAATGCATTTGAATACGTAGAGAACTTAGATATGGAAGAACGGAAGGTAACCTTAAGAATCGGTGAAGATGAGGATGAAAAAAGCTTTATTGAAACACGAAATGTATTTCATATAAAATCACAAGAACCTTTGCATCTTATGACTCAAAAAGGGTACTCTACAAAGGGGCAAGCCAATCGGGGATATGGACTGCATCATGTCAAACGGATTGTAGAAAAATACAAAGGTACTTTCTTGCTTTTTCAAGAGGATGATTGCCTGGTGATTCGCCTGCTATTTTAGCAATTCTTCAGGACAATCAGGTTCTCCATGATGAATTAAAGATGTGCTGTTGAGTGTAAGATCAGCTACTACAAATAGGAAGCTTGCAGCAGTTGAAAGAAGTAGGCTGTGCATTTTTTTAATCATATGATATTCCCCTTTTAATCATTTTATTATGTACATTAACGTATAATATTTGAATGGCTTGCATTAAAAAAGCCCATATCCCACAATGTATAAAGTAGCTGTCTTTTACGACCAAATGAAACATAATAAACCAAAAGATACATAAAAGACAAGAGAAGCATTTGTTTCTGATATATTTTTCTTTTGTTTTGATCGCTCTCTTTTGCGAAGGTGCCAATGGCAGAAGACAAATCATTAAAACACTAATGATAAAAATTCCCTCGTAAACAGCAGCTCCAAGATTGAGGCACGGCAGAATAACTAGCTGCAGTAAAGTAAATAGTAAGCTAAGAGAAAAGCATCCCCAGCTGTTATTAACATGGATACCACCGGTAGTCATACGAATCGGCGCAATGACTGCCATTAGTAGAAGAAATGGCAGCAGCAATCCCATGAGAGAAAAAATGAGAATCAGTAATAAGGTTTTAAAAAACTCACTTTTCACGACTGAGATGGCATAGTCGATTTTAACTAAGTCGGCAGCTTGTACAATTTTTTTATCCAGTAGATTTTCGGTAAAGGCCATTGTAAACTTATCCATGATAGAACCTCTCTTTTGTGATTTTATAATAACCAAAGAAAAATAATTATGCAATAAGCTGAGGACGAAATGTTGTTTTTGGGAGCTGAAATGTGCAGTGAATCACATTTCAGCCCCTTGAAACAGCATTTCGTCCTTTTTATATTGCAAAAAAATATAAAACGTTGTATGGTTTGAGTCATAGAAATTTATAAAAAATGGTTTGTTTTAATGAGAAGAATTAAGGGGATTTGATTTATGTTAATGCGATTTGAATTTAAAGAGACACCATATTTACCTGTAAATAATATTTGTATTATCGGTTCCTTTAATGGGTTTCAGCCAGAAAAAGGTGTCATGCAAAAGAAAAATGGTGTTTGGGTTTTTGACATATTATTACCTGAGGGAAAACACCAATATAAATTTTTAGTTAATTATAGGATAAAGCTAAATGATCCTAACGCAAACCTGTATTGTCCCGATGAATCAGGTGAATTGTGGTCCATTGTTTTAATTGATGAAAAAGGGCAGCGTTTATATAACAATGAACAATATAAGATAACCATAGAAGAATATTTGCTTTCAGGGAGAATTATAGAGCCCGAAGAAACAGATATCAGCAGCAGAAAGCACTTTAATCGAACTTTGGATAAAATGGTTGTTGCAAGATTTGCTTTTACTGAGGTTACCGGTATTCATGAGGTAACTGCACTTTGGTTTGAACCAAATGGAAGTTTGCATTCTTATTCTCAAAGAAATTTGTTTGCTAATGAAAAAACGCCGGACGAGCCAATTTATCTGTGGTTTTGGGTTCCTTTTGATAGAATAAAGGGGGATGGTTCTGCAGGACTTTGGACTTTGAAACTCTTTATTAATGGCGAATATATAATGGAAGATCAAATGACCATTAGCAGAAGTTTTCCATACCAAGGGTATGGAAAAGGATATGGATTAAAGAAAGTTTAAATTATTTGCAGTAGCTTTCTTTTAGAACTTGGATGATTGATTCTACACGGTGATCACTGATGGTATAGACAATGGTTTGACCTGTCTTTTTTGAGCTGAGAATTCCATGTGCCTTTAACACGGAAAGATGCTGTGAAAGAGCCGATTGCGTAATATGTGATATGCAATTCCCGATTTCGCTTACACTGAGTGGCTGTTCCATAAGAACACATAAAATCATAAGGCGATTCTCGTTTGCCAGCACTTTAAGAATTTCCGTTACATGAGTAAGATTGTCTTCTTTCAGCAATTCATCCTGATTTTTCTCAAAACTTTCTTTCTTTTTATTTAGCCCATTTTTATTCTTATCATCATTTATATCGTTAGTATTTTTATAATCTCTCATCGAATAATCCTCTCTTTCCATCCTCATTTTCGCATACCAATCAGTAAACCGTCAAGGCTTAACGTGAACTTGTGCTTTTATGGCGTAACTGACAAATACCCTGTGTCATTGTTCCCATAGGGCAATAAACACACCAGGAACGAGGCTTATATAAAGCCATAGTGATTAGACCAAGCAAGGTGGATGTTATCATTAAGCTGTAAAATCCAAAAGAGAATTGCGCAATCCAAGGAGATACCATAGAGGTATTCGTCCAGTTCCAAGGAACTTTAAATGTCCAAAACAACGTAATAATCTCTTTTAAACCATGAACATTGGAAAAAACCAGATAGGTGGAAAAGAGCATATTAAAAAACATTGTCATGAAAAAAATCAGAAATCCATAACGGAACCATTTGGAACGAAGCCATGATGGAATGGAACGATGAGAAGATAAATGGAGTCCATTTCCCAACCGTTCAAATAGTTGGCCACGACCACAGTAGTGATTGCAGTAATGCTTATTTCCCCCGATTAAAGCAAATAAAATCGGAATGATAAAGCAAAGAATGCCGATCCATGCAAAAAGAATATTAAAAAAACCTAATATAAGATAGGTTGCAGTTACAATCCAAAGATAATCGTACCAATGCTTCTTCTGTTTCATCTAAGACTCCTCTCTTTCTGTAATGGAAATTACTGACGCTGGGCAAGCCCTTTGACATTTACCGCAGCCTACACATTTTGCTGCATCTATGATTGCGTGACTTCCTTTAAAAATTGAAATTGCTTGAAGTGGACAAGCTTTTAAACAGCTTCCGCATGCTACACATTCTTTGGAAACCAAAGCTATTTTTTTTGCCATAAAAATATCTCTCCTTATTAGTATATTAGTATATTCTAATATACTAATAAATAAAATAAATGTCAATCCTTTTTTATGGAATTAACATTTATTTTTTTCTTTTTTTTTAAAATAATAGGGTTTACGAAGAAATAATTTTTAGATTATCTTTAAAAGATTTTTCACTTTGATTGGGAAACATTGTATGATGGTATCGTTTGTAATAATAAAAAGAAAGAAAGAGTGTTAAAAACTCAGCGACAGGTACGGCTAGCCAGATTCCGGCTTCTCCAATAAATTTCGGGAGAGTGACAATCGCTATGGATGCGAAAACCAGACAACGAAATGCAGAAAGAATTCCTGCGATACGACCGTTCCCAATCGCCGTAAAAAGTGTAGCAATAAAAATATTGATTCCGGTAAATAGAAAGCACCAAGAAAAAAGAAACATTCCATAATCCGCTACTTGAATAACAGCAGTATCTTCAGTGAAAATTTTAATCATAAGTATTCTTCCGGTAAGGGAAAGCAAAAAGATTAGAACGGACATCCAAGCCAAGCTAATGTAAGACTGTTTTAGTACCAATCGGGTGCGCCAAGCATTTCCTGCTCCGTAGCTGTAGCTGATAATTGGTGATGCACCCACGGAGACACCGATATAAATTGCAACGAGAAAATAATAAATAAACATAATGATAGAAACAGCAGCAATACCTGTCTCTCCTTGGTATTTTAGAATACTGATATTAAAAAGAAACGTAATCACACCTGTGGAAAGTTCAATTAACATTTGAGAGCTCCCATTGATACAGCATTGTACGAAAAACATTAGATTAACAATTGGTTTTGTATAATGAAGATTGGAACGTTTCGTGAGAAAGTAAATCACACCAATCAAGCCTGATAGAAAAATGGATAAAAAGGTTCCTAAAGCAGCTCCTAAGATACCAAGTTGCATTGGAACAATAAACATATAATCAAAAATAATATTTAAAATCAATCCTAGAGTAGACATAAAAAAAGCAAGAGAAGGATTGCCGTCAATACGAGCGAAATGCTCGAAAAAAAGTTTAAACATCATTGGAATGGTCATAAGGATTGTTATAAATCCGTAGGCCCTAGTATATGGCATTAGTATATCCGTAGACCCCAGAAGCTTTAAAATTGGGTTAAAAAAGACTAAGCAGAATAAGGTAAGGATAAGACCAATTATGAATAAAGTTAAGACGGTAAAGCTAAATAATCCGTCTGCTTCTTTTTTCTGTTGTTCTCCAAGCTTAATCGCGATAAAAGCCCCTGCACCGGAAGCAAGCATGAGTGCAATGCCATAGAATACGCAGGTAAGCGGAATAATGATATTGATTGCTGCTAAAGCGTTTGCTCCGACAAAACGGGAAACGAAAAAACCATCCACCGTTGTATAAAAAGATAGAGTAATCATACTTATGATAGAAGGCAATAAAAACCGTAAAAATTGCGGATAAGTTTGTCGTGTTGTAAATGCAGTTGATTCCATGATGGACCTCCGTTCTAGTGAAAAATGATATAAGAAAGAATTCTTATATTATAAGAATAAACCTTATAGTAACTATAGAGTCAAGAAAAATAAAAAAATCTTCCTCATATCCGGTAGGAATGTAGGAAGATTTTATAAAGGTAGGATTTCCATATATTATTTTAAAACCGAATATACACGATAATACTCAGTACAATGATTTCGCTCATAGTCGGTGATGCTTTGCCTTGCATAAATATCACCAGTTAGTGATAAGTGATGAAGATTGGCATAGTTTAAGATTGGAGCAAGCATTTCATTGACATTGTCCTGATATTTTACCACGGTAAACAGACAGCGGTCGGCCTTTTCTTCTATGATATCTTTACCGGTAAAATCAAAGTCTAAATTTTGTGAGATACTTTTATCTAATACAATGTAACGCTCTATCCTAAGAGGTTTGTCTATATAAAGATTACAGTAAAAAGAAAAAGTTAGAAAAAAATCCAAGTTCTGATTGGGACGTAATCCTTCTTGAAAGGAAAAAAGACTGTCCGAATAATTACCATAGGAATCTTTTTTACAAAGAGCTGCAGGCATAGAGCGAATATCAAATTTTCCATAAGATTGTAAGGATTCTGTATGAAGGTGTTCCCAGTTTTCCAGCTTAATTAAAGAATCTTGATAACGACGAATCTTTTCTTTTATTTGTAATTTTTTTTCGCCAATCAGATCAGTGATTTCGTTGACTCCCATGCCATTAAAAATTTCACGGATGTCCTTTATTGGGATACCGATGTCTCGATAGAACAAAAGATCAGTCAACAAGAAAATATCCTCAAAGGTATATTCTCGATATCCATTTATAGGATTTTTTTTCGGAAACAAAAAGCCTTCACTTTCATAGTAACGTAATGTTTCCGGTGATATTCCAAATAATTTTGAAACCTTACCAATATTTAGCCTCATAACAACCCCCTATTTGGCAATCGTTTTTTCATTATATAAAAAACATATAGGCAGCTTCTTGGTTTCGAATGGCTACTTCTTCAACAAGGTCAGTTAAAGAAATTTTTGATAATGTTTCAAATACTGCTTCATCTAATTTTGAAAAAACTCGTGCTTCCATTGCTTTATCCAAAAAAGGAGCTTTTTCCTGAACTGTTTGCTCCGCAGGTTGAAATAAGGTACTTTCGATAGCGGAAAGTACTTGGAATACAGTTATTTCTTTTGGATCTCGACTTAATAGATAGCCGCCTTGCGGTCCTTTAATAGAAGTAACAAGTTCTGCTTGTCTCAGCAGGGAGAAGGCTTGTTCCAGATATAGCTTGGAAATTCCAAGTGCTTCCGATATTTTAATAAGTGTAACAGTTTTGTCGTTTGCATGAATTTGCGCCATGTAAGTGAGCGCTGCTAACGCGTAACGGCCTTTTGCTGAAATTCGCATGGTTTCCTCCTAGACATTCTTTTAACTAAGAATGAGGTCTTACCTTTATTGTACGAAAAGTAAAAAAAGATGTCAATACATAGTAAACATATATGTAATAAAAATATTTGGATTTTAAATAAAAAAGAATAGAAAAACCTATTGACAAGAGAATTGGAGCGAGATATAATTCAAAACATATTAAATAAGTATGAAATGTATGTTATTAAAGAGTATATTTTTAGAATACGAAGAATGGAGGATTAAAATGAGTAAGATTGCAAAGAGTTTGACAGATTTAATTGGGAAAACACCCCTTATGGAATTGTCTAATTATGAGAAAAAGCATGAATTGGAAGCAACTTTAGTTGCAAAATTGGAATATTTTAACCCGGCGGGCAGTGTAAAAGATCGTGTTGGAAAGGCTATGATCGATGATGCAGAAGCAAAAGGGTTATTAAAAAAAGGTTCCGTAATCATTGAACCTACCAGTGGAAATACAGGAATCGGTCTTGCATCGGTAGCGGCAGCCAGAGGATATAAAGTTATTTTAACGATGCCGGAAACCATGAGTGTGGAGCGAAGAAACCTGTTGAAAGCATATGGAGCTGAAATTGTGCTGACAGAAGGGACTAAAGGTATGAAGGGTGCGATTGAAAAAGCGGAGGAATTAGCGAAAAATACACCGAACTCTTTCCTTCCAAGTCAGTTTACAAATCCAGCAAATCCAGCGATTCACAAAGTGAGTACAGGACCTGAAATTTGGAACGATACGGATGGCAAGGTGGACATTTTTGTAGCAGGTGTTGGTACCGGTGGTACAATTTCCGGAACTGGTGCTTACTTAAAGGAACAAAATTCAGAGGTAAAAGTAGTGGCTGTGGAACCGGCAAGTTCTCCAGTATTGTCACAGGGCAATGGAGGCCCTCATAAAATTCAGGGGATTGGAGCTGGATTTGTACCGGATACGTTAGATACTTCCGTATATGATGAAGTCATTGCAGTCGAAGATGAGGATGCATTTAAAGCAGGAAGAGAAGTCGCACATTCCGAAGGACTTTTAGTTGGAATTTCTGCTGGAGCGGCTGTTTTTGCCGCAACACAGCTTGCTAAGCGTCCTGAAAATAAAGGGAAATTAATTGTAGTATTACTACCGGATACAGGAGAACGTTATTTATCGACACCATTGTTTTCGGAATAAGTCATTGTAAATCTCTTTCAAAAAAAGTAAGATAAAAGAAACAGAATAAGAAACAAAAGGATTACAAAACGAAAGAGAAAGAGGGGCCTCTATGCTGCGAATTTACTACGGCAGAGAAAATCTCGATAAAGATAGATTTTTATTCGGGGGAATTGAAAAACGATTAAAAGAAATTGCAAATTGTGAAAAGCAAAATCATATTTTATTGGTCGTACCCGACCAATTTACACTACAGGCGGAGCGCAATGCTTTCGCCTGTCTTGGTGTAGAGGGATTGATGGATTTGGAAGTGTTGTCGCAGTCTCGTCTCGGCAGCAGAGTTTTACAAGAAACTGGTGGAGGGAAACGGCTTCATATTGATAAATACGGGCGCCATATGTTGCTTTCTAAAATTATAGGGGAGCAAGAGGATTCCTTTGATGCGTTTCAAGGTATGAAAAAATCCCATGCTTTTATTGAGATGGTCAATGACCTGATCACTGAAATGAAGCAATATAATCTAACGGCAAAGGAATTAACAAAACATCTCACTGAAATGGAAGCGGATTCATTGTTATATCGGAAGCTTTGCGATGTTCAAAAAATATATGCTCGTTATGAATCTGCTTTAGAAGGAAATTATGCTGATACGGAAGACAGCATGGCATTATTTGCCGAAAAAATCCCAGAATCTCAAT
The DNA here is from genome assembly GCA_034927775.1 of Anaerovorax sp. Taxonomy (GTDB): domain Bacteria; phylum Bacillota; class Clostridia; order Peptostreptococcales; family Anaerovoracaceae; genus IOR16. The sequence continues at coordinate 26,788 of JAYFPL010000129.1, forward strand.
GGATTAAAAAATCAGAAATTTGGATTTATGGATTTGATTCCTTTACACCAAAATCATTAAGAATTATAGAATCATTGATGCTACAGTCCTTGAATGTGACGATTGTTTTAACGGATTGCAGAAAAAAAGTCAGAGATCAGGATCTCTTTGATTTATCAAAGGATATGATTCGTCGCTTAGAAGCATTGGCGCTGAAAAATCAATTTCCTATCGAGTTGATTGAAATTCCGGATCATTACATGATTGAGAAAAAGCAAGAAAAGCAGTTTTGCGGGAAAGAAAAAATGGAGGAGCTTATTCATTTAGAGCGAGAGCTTTTTTCCTATCCGCAGAGACTTTATGAGAAAAAAACGAAAGCCATTTCCTTTTGCACTTGTGCCAATTTTTATGCAGAAGCCGAAACAGCTGCAACAGAGATTACATCACTCGTTCGTGATTATGGATTGCGGTATCGTGAGATAGCGGTCATTTGTAACGATATGGAGGAACGTGGTTCGGTTGTCCAACGAGTTTTTGAGCAATATGAAATCCCGTTTTTCTTAGATCGTAAACGAACTATTTTACATAATCCAGCTATAAAGTTAGTATTGGCACTCCTTTCTCTTATTGATGGGAATTATACGTTTGAAGATGTTTTTGAATGTATTAAAACCGGATTGTTTTTTGATGACGACTTTGTAAATGAAGAGATTGATTCACTCGAGAATTATGCCATCCAATATAAGATAAGAGGAAGTGGATGGAAAAGTGAATTTCGATATGGGAAAAAGGAATGGGGCGATGAGCAGCTTGCAAATCTTAATCTTATGCGGAGCACTTTTTATCGTACCATTGATCGCTTAAAAACCGCATTTCAGGATTCTCAAAATGTGAAAGAGCAAACAACGGTGCTATACCATTTTTTAAGTGATACTCTTAATTTACCACTTAAATTGGAAAAATTACAACAAGAACTGATTGATCGAATGGAATATGAATACGCCGAAGAAGTAGCGCAGGTCTGGGATGTTGTACTGGCTATACTTGATCAGCTTGTGGAGCTTTTGGGAAGTGAAATATTAAGTGTGGAAGACTATACTAAGCTTCTACATGCAGGCTTTGAAGCAGTAGAGATCGGACTTTTGCCACCAACCGCAGATCAGGTTTTGGTAGGAACGATGCAGCGTACTCGTACGGGTAAAATCAAGGCACTTTTGATTTTAGGAGCAAATGAAGGCGTACTGCCTTCTGCACAAAACGAAAAAGCCTTACTGAATGATGATGAGAAAGCGCTTCTATTACGAAAAGGAATTGAGATCTGCAAGGACGATGTGTCACGAATACAGGAAGAAAAGCTTGCGATCTATAAAACATTATCAAAACCCACTGATTATATTTGGATGAGCTATACGGTTTCTAACTTAGAAGGAAAAGAAATGAAGCCATCTATGATTTTTGAAAAGTTGCATGCTCTTTTTCCTAAGGTCAGTGTCGAAAAGGATATTCAGAACCGTGATGATGTTATATTGAGAATTCAACGAATACCAAGCACGGCCAATTATTTAACGGAAGCTTTACGTGATGCTTCTGATGGAAAGACTCTTCGTGAACAATGGAAGATAGTATATAATTGGTTTTTACAAAAAGCGAATGAGAAGACGGAAAGCAAATTACCGGGAATCATTTCCGGATTGCAGGCAGGACTTTTATATGAAAATCGAGTGGAAAAGCTGCAGAGTGATTTGGTAGAAACACTTTATAGAAAAGATGGATGGAAGGATTTTCTTTTGAGTCCTTCTAGGCTGGAACGTTTTGGTCGTTGTCCTTTCTCTCATTTCATTCAATATGGGCTTCGACCGGCAGAACGACGTATTTTTGAAATCGCAGGTCGTGAAGTGGGGGATGCTTATCATGAATGCTTGATGCGATTTTCCCAGGAATTAACGGTAGAAGGAATGGATATTACGCATGAAAACTCACCTTGGATGAAGCTTACAAAAGAAACTTGTGCCGATCGTATTTCATCATTGATGAAGGAAATTGCGCTGGAATATCGTGAAGGTGTTTTTTCTCAGGGCGAAGAGGAAAGCTACCGTATGGATCGTATGAGTCAAGTATGCATTGATGCTGCATGGGCCTTGGTCTCTCATGTTCAGTGTGGTCATATCAAACAAGTATATTTTGAAGCAGAATTTGGACAGGCAAAAGAAAAGCCATTTCCTCCGATTGTGGTGGAGGTGCAGGGTCAGAAGGTTCGAATTGAAGGGAAAATTGACCGTGTGGATGTTCTTTCGGGAGAAGAAAATTCTTTTATTAAAGTCATTGACTATAAATCTGGTAAGGAACGATTTAATCTGGAAGAAGCTAAGGGTGGATGGCGCTTGCAATTGATGTTATACTTGGAAGCTGCTATGGGAGGATTTTCAAAGACAGATGCAAAGCCAGCAGGTGTTTTTTATTTTGAAATTGCAGAGCCTATGGTGGATGTAAGTGGTATTGCTTCGGAAGAATATATGGATACCTTAAAGGAAAAATTGGCTCGTACCTTTAAATTGGATGGCGTGCTTTTGGATAATCCAAGTGTAATCGAAAGCATAGCCGGAGATTTTACTGGAATTTCCGATGTCATCCCGGTTCGAAAAAAGAAGGATGGTTCATTTTCAGGCACTTCGGAAGGAAAACTTTTGGATGAAGCAGAATTTGAGGCGTTTCGTGAGCAAGTACATCATACTATTGAAGACTTGTGTAACGATTTAGTATGCGGTAAACTGGACATTCGACCGAAAAAGACGAAAACAACAACGGCTTGTGAGTTTTGCAAATTTAAAGGCATTTGCCACTTTGATTTGGCATTTAAAGGCTGTCAGTACAGTAAATAGTAAAATATATAATCTATAATTATTTAAATAAGTAAGGGTGTGTATCCATTCGTTGATACACACTCTTAAAAATATCGTTATATGACCATAAATTAATGTTTATTTCCTTTTTTATAAACGAAGATGGATTTACTGATCCCTACAATCATTGCTGTAATAGGGAAAATAATCCAGCCGGGATGCCATAAATCCCAAAAGAATCCCATAGAAAGATATGCAATTGTTGCAATCGGAAAACCAATGGAAGCGACAAGCGTCGAAATACCTGCATCATCCTCTTCTCTGCCATTTTCTTTTATATGAAGTAATTCTTTATACTTATCATTTTGCGTTCCAAAGTAAATACAGATCCCTGCTCCGCAGGCAATGGATAAAAAGAAAGCAAAGATTGCAATTGGAGAGTTATTTCCAAATATAGTTTCAAATAAAAGGTACATCGCAGGTGCTAAAATAAAGAAACCGACCGCAATTGCGATTGCAATCCCAAATTTCTTCTTAAAAGCATAAAATTCTTCCTTTAAAGAAGTATTTTCTTGTATCGGTGAACTGGCTATTGTTACAACTTCTGAAATATCTGAAATTCCAAGCTCTGCTTTTAGTTCTTCCATACTCCCAAAATCTGCAAGAACCATTCCGACTGCTTCATTCTCATTTTTTCCTTCTTTTAATAGCTCTTCAAACTTTTCTTCCATATTTTCCAGCATTGTCAGTTTCATTTCAACCACTTCACGCGTTTTTGGCAAACCGGAAAACATCGCTTCGATGTAGTTTCTAATTTGATTCATTTTCGATATCCTCCCTTGTAAAGACATTAATTACCTTTTTGGTTAAGCCCCATTCTTGGCATTTTTTTTGGTAATATTCACGACCTGCATTTGTGATTTTATAATACGTGCGTTTTCTGCCAAACGTCTCATCTCCTTGGTAAGAAACCAAAAATCCATTTTTCTCTAAACGTGAAAAAGCGGAATACAAAGTTGTTTCCTTTATCATGTAATTTCCTTCGCTTCGTCGTTCGATTTCTTTGGATATTTCATAGCCGTAGGAGTCTTTTTCCAGAAGCAGATGAAGAATAATGGTATCATTGTATCCGCGAATTACGTCACTGCTAATCAAATGCCACATCCCCCTTCTATATTTTACTTCATCTGTCGTAGTAATTATAGAATATCACAACTACTACGACAGGTGAAGTAATTTCTAGAAAAATATATGAATTTTTTAAAGTTGGTCAATACTAGTAAAATTCATGTGCATATGATATTCTTATGGCAATAATGTTTTACAAAGGAGGTATTAAAATGATGAGAACTCAGAGTAAATCATTTAAAACATTTAAAATAGTAATTATGGTTTTGATTATTGCTTGGATATTCATGTTTGCTACGGACTATATTCGATGTAGTTCTTTAAAAACCCCTATTTTTGTAATTGCAGGAGAAATAAAAAAAGATGGCGGATCAGGACAATATTTTGGATTAGGTTACACTGTTGATATTAAAAAGAATCTGAGCGCAGAATATGGTGTAACAATTGAGTCAGTTGAGATGTCCGTGCTAGGAAACGTTGTATCTGCTTCAATACAATAAAATGTTGCGGCGAAGTCTATTTTAATAATAGGCTCAGATACTGATATCTACTGCACTATATAAAAGAAAAGGATATGTATTGCACAAAATAAAAGAATATGGTAATATAATCAATGGCGATATTGTCTCGTCATTGATAGATGCTTCTGTGGCTCAGCTGGTAGAGCAACGCATTCGTAATGCGTAGGTCGCCGGTTCGAATCCGGCCAGGAGCTCCAATGATTTCAACGCTTTCAAGGAATTGAGGGCGTTGTTTTTTTATATAAAATTTGATTTTGGTCATTATTTGGTCATTGTTGCATTAAAAAAGAGGGTTTAGCCCCTCTTATATATGCTGATGTGGCTCAATGGCAGAGCAGCGGTATCGTAAACCGCAGGTTGTCCGTTCGACTCGGATCATCAGCTCCAAAGCAAGCAGCTATTATTATTTTCATATTAATAGCTGTTTCAGACTGTAGACAAGGAAATTGTCCTTAGCCTACAGTCTTTTTTTACACAGAAGCATATATTTTTTTGTATTTATGTAAATCATATTGTTCGAAAGATAGATACTGCTGTTGATCTATCTTTCATTTATGATATCGCGAAGGATTTGTATTCTGAAGTAATTCAGACCAACGGTTGGTATCTTGGATGGTACCCACATAAAACCAGTGCAAATAACATAACAGCGAAAAAGAAACTGTAGCAGAGTCTGTAAAATACTATGAAAATGAATTAATAAAAGAGATTAATCAAGATCGCTTTCAACGGGACGTCTGCAGCTGAACCGCAGTGATAGCGGTCTTCTTTCATAATTTTTTGGTATTCATCCAGTTTTGTTCGTAATGATTCGTATGACTTGATTGGGTAGTCCATAAAAAATGTGGGCTTCGTATTTTCACGGAACCCACACATATTTAACAACTACCATGTCGTCAGAATTAGAATGGTTATTAGGTAAATACACCATCAGTGACACTGCGGAAAAATCAATCCTCCAAATCCTTGTTGCCTCAATCCTTGTTGCACGAATCCTCCAAATCCTCCGATGCAAAAACGCTCGCCGGATCAATGTACTCACCGTCAATAATAAGGCTAAAGTGTAGAAAAGGGCCTGCTGCTTCGCCGGTCGAGCCAACATAGCCGATAACATCGCCTTGCTGCACGGTATCTCCCTCTGCAAGTCCTTCTGCAAATCCAAACAATTTCGAGTAAAAAGTCTGAATACCGCCGCTGTGATTCAAAATGACATAATTGCCATCCTTTTCATTATCTCCTATCTCGGCGATTGTTCCCTTATCGGCGGCGAGTACAGATGTGCATTCGGGTGCCGGAATCTCAATCCCGTTACAAAACACCATTTCCTTCTTCATGGGATGCATGCGGTTGCCATATGCAGCGGAAATACGATTATACCCCGTTACAGGCCACAGATATTTCCCGTCGTTATTGCTATCGTTCTGTTTATCAACACTGATATTGATAACATTGTCAATGCCGTTCCCTGTCGAACTGGCAGCCAATGCCAATCCTGTACCGCCGATTGCCAGGATTGCTGCAACGGCAAAAACCGTAATATACTTCTTCGTTTTCTTAACGTTCAACATTCTTATCAATCTCCTTTCAATGTGCTTCTTGCTCTCGCATAAGGGAGAATAAAAAGCTGTGTTCATGCCGGAATGGTTGTCCAGCGTGTTCAAAATGGCTTCGCCATAATGTTTTCTTTCCTCATCGGACATTTCGGATGCCAACGCCTCGTCACAGGATAACTCGCCCCATATGCTTACATCCTTGCGGAGAACATGGACGAAGGGGTTAAACCAATGCAGCGTTCCAGCAATCAGCGCAAGCACTTTCACCCATAAATCCTTCCGTTTCAGGTGCATGAGTTCATGGGTCAGAACCAGCTTTAAGTCCATTTCTGATATGTTGGAGACCGGTAGCAGTATCATTGGGCGGCGCAGACCCACAAGCATAGGGCTTGTGATTTTGTGATTCAGCATGAGTTTTACATCACCGTGGACGCCCAAAGCCGCTTTTCGTGAGGAAAGCAGGGCGGCGGTCGTATCCTCCGGTATGGGAATACTGTCTTCCAGAAGCTGCTTGCCAAATCTGCGGTAGCAATAGAAATGCCATCCGGCAAATACCATAGCGCCCACAAACCAAATAAGTAAAACAGCTTCCATTACTTCTAAAGACAGATGTTTTTCCATAGCAGCAGGAAGATGTTTCTCCATCAGGGTATCTACTGTATCCACAAAACCGTTTGGTCGTAATGCTTCAGGGATAGCCATAGGCGGCGTTCCAGAAGGATGCCTTGGCGTTATTGTCTGTGGCAAAACAAAAGAACCCTTTTCCACAATAAGGGAAACAGGCAAGAGAAAAAAAGCAATTGCCATTTTCCCAATTCCGTATTGCCACTTGGCAGGAAAGATTTTTGCAGTTACAGACCGAAGCAACAGCATCAACCCGACAACCACACTTCCCGCAATGGACATGGCAAGGAGATTTGAAAACAGATTATTCATTCTTCACACCTGCCTTTTCCGCGAACCAGCACCTCAATTCAGCTATTTCATCCTTTGTCAGTTCTTTGCCGTCATAGAGTGTTGCCAGGAAGTTTTTGACCGAACCCTCATACAGCGTTTTCAGCAGGCTTTTTGCTTCCTGGCTCCGGTATTCCTCCGGCGACATGCAAGGCTCATATATATTCGTGCGGCCCTGTTGCTTTGTGGAAATCAGGACGCCTTTCTCAACCAGCCTTGCCAGAAAGGTTGCCATTGTCTGCCCTTTCCATTCCTTACCTTTGTCCCGCGCAAAAATGTCAAGCAGTTCGCTGGAAGTCATGGGATGGGCGGAAGCCCAGATAATTTGCATCACTTCCATTTCCGTTTCCGATAGTTTTTGAAATTTGGTCATAGTGTACACCTCCGTTTATTGCCGTACGTCTGCGACAATTTCACTACACTTATGTAGTAATCTTATATTACTACAATGGTGTCGTGATGTCAAGAGAATGGGAACAATGCCTTTTTTTCCGTTCTGGAAAGTGTAGGTATACCCTCGACAAAAACCATGTAACAGGTTATAAATGATGCAGTTTGTGTCTTATATAACCTGATTTTTTATGTTATGATGCAGGTGAGATTATTTTTATAGCAAGAAAGAGAATCAAAATGAAAATTATTAATGTAAAAGACCGAAATTTCATGCTGATAAAACAACTTGTAAAGGTGTGGAAAGCTTCGGTGAAAGAAACACATTTGTTTTTATCCGATTTAGAGATTGAAAATATTGAAAAATATGTTCCGCAGGCTTTAGCGGAGATTTCTCATTTGATTGTTGTAGAAAATCAGAGTGGTGTTCCGGTTGCATTTATGGGAATAGATGAACAAAAACTTGAAATGTTATTTATTGATCCCAAAGAACGTGGGCACGATTTAGGCAGAAAATTAGTTGAGTATGTCATTAAGGAATATTCTATTAATGAGCTGGGAGTTAACGAACAAAACCCACAAGCAAAAGGATTTTATGAACATATGGGATTTGAAGTTTATAAAAGAACTGAAGTAGACGAGATTGGCATGCCATATCCTATTTTGTATATGAAATTATCATAAGTTATTTTATAAATAACAATTGATATATATGGAAAAATTTAGTATTCTTATATTAATTAATTTCCGAATCAAAATAAAGGAGATAAGCGTATTTCACTTTTGTGAAGTACGCTTGTTTTATGATTAGATCATTAAATAAATTTACATTTAATGATTATAGAACTTATTTAAATATAAATGAACCAAAGTTAGAAATGTAGTCTCTTATATATGTGTACACAGAGAGGAGATTAAGATGGATGATCATAGTACAGAACTTGTTATTAGGCTGCAGCAGGGTGAAAAGGCTGCTTTTGAAAGACTTTTTGAATTATATAAAGTGAAAGCAGTAAGAACAGCTTATCTTTTAACAAATAATAAAGCATTAGCAGAAGATATAACACAGGAAGCATTTGTTCAATGCTACCTAAAAATTAATAGTCTTAAGAATCCTGCCCAGTTTAAAACCTGGTTTTTTAAGACATTAACTCGGATCGCATGGAGAATGTCGAATAAAGAAAAAGAAATTGTACCGGTGGAAAATATATTTGAAATGGCAGATTATAACGATGCTGTACAAGTAGAGTTGGATTTCATTAAAAAGGAAACAGCAGAAAAAATAATGGAGGCTGTTAACGGGCTGGATGAAAAACAGAAAACGGCGGTATTGCTTTATTATTATGGTGAATTTTCTATGAAGGAAATTGCAAATATTATGGGATGCTTTCAGGGTACGGTAAAATCCAGATTGCATACTGCAAGAAAAAATCTAGAAAAAAGCTTAGTGTTAAAAGAGAAGTACATTAGGGAGGGTATGAAAGATGCGGTCATCTACAAAGCTTGAAAAAGAGTTGAAAACGGCAATTTCACAAACAGCCGGAACTATAAAACCTTCAGAAAATATGTTTACAGAAATCAATAAGAAAATTGAACGTGAAAATAAGGGGGAACAATATATGAGAATTGGCAGATACAAAAAGGCAAAAGGAATTTTAGTAACTTGTGTTTTATTAATTTTAACTACGGCAACATGCTTTGCGGCAACTCGCTATTTTATTTTCGATAAGTTTCCATCGAAAGAAGAAGTACAAGAGCAAGCTGGGATAAGCCCTAAAATTGTAGAGGAATTTCAAAATGGATATACTTGTATCGCAAACAGTATTGATACAGAAGAAATGCTAAGTGATGGCAGTAACATTCTTGATCTTCGTTATTTGAAAGATGACAGTATTGTGCATTTTCATGCATCAAAAGCGATTGAAGGCGAAAGTGCTTTAGATGATATTAAAATTGAAAAAGGAGAAGCGAAGGAGGAAGTATCCATCGCTCCTGAGTTATTAGGCATATACATCAGTGCAAAGGCAAAATTAGTTCCGATGGATTTTGAAATGACAAAACAAGATAAAAAAGATGAAAAAAGCGGTTTATATATGTTTTTAAATAAACCAATCGATGATGTAAAGATCGTGGATACGCACAGCTTAATGTGGGAAGACAGCGGAGTCTTTTATATCCTTTCAGAGTATGATGGAATGTTGGATAAACAACAAATAATGGATATGGCGAAAGAAATAGCCAACAAATAAATAATTTCAAATAAAAACATGGCAGCATTTTTAAAATACTGCCATGTTTTTTTGTAGCAATCATTATTATATCAGATGATATAATCTAGGTGCATTCTTCTGTTGCGGGTCAGGCTATGCAATAAAATACAAAAGCGAAGAAAAAATGTAGGGTTTTATAAGTATCTTGCGTCTAATTATATAAAAGGAGGTAGAAGATGGAGCAATGTTCGGTACCGAATAAGGATGATACACCTGATATGGAACGGCTTATCAATCAATATGGCGATAACCTTTTACGCATGTGTTATCTTTATTTACATGATTTACAATTAGCAGAGGATGCAGTGCAAGATACCTATATTAAAGTCTATAAAAACTGGGATGCCTTTAAAGGAGAATCCTCTGAAAAAACATGGATTACAAGCATCGCAATTAATGTCTGCAAATCACGTCTGAGAAGCTCATGGTATAAAAACCTGCTGTTTCACCGTGAATTAAAACAAGAACCAT
>JAYFPL010000199.1:0-18387 GCA_034927775.1 Anaerovorax sp.
ATGTTATATAGAAATAATGAGATTCTAATTTTTGATGAACCTACGGCTGTTTTAACACCGCAAGAAATCGAAGAATTGATGAAAATAATGAAAGAACTTGCTTCAGAAGGAAAATCGATTTTATTTATTACACATAAATTAAATGAAATTAAAGAAGTTGCGGATCGCTGTACGGTACTTAGAAAAGGAAAATACATTAGTACCATTGATGTTTCAGAAACTTCAAAAGAAGCAATGTCTGAAATGATGGTCGGACGTAAAGTAGATCTTCAAATTGAAAAGGCAGAGATATCCATAGGAGAGCCTGTGTTAGAAGTTAAAGACTTAGTAGTAGCTAGTAAACAGGGTTCTAAAAAGGCAGTCAATCATGTATCATTTAAAGTTAGTAAAGGTGAGATTGTATGTGTCGCAGGAATTGATGGAAATGGACAGTCTGAATTGGTCTATGCGTTAACGGGTCTTTCATCGATTGAAGGTGGACAAATACTATTAAACGGAGAAGACATTACTCGTGCATCTGTACGACATCGTAACAAAGCAGGGATGAGTCACATACCGGAGGATCGCCATAAAGACGGACTTATATTGGATTATAGTTTGCAAGATAACTTAATTTTAAAAAAATATTTTACTCCTAAATTTCAGAAAAATGGATTTTTACGTTTTCATGAAGCAGAAGCTTATGCCGATAAATTAATTGAAAAATTTGATATCCGGAGTGGAAAAGGCAGAGAAACAGAAACACGCAGTATGTCCGGAGGAAATCAGCAAAAGGCAATTGTAGCTCGGGAAATTGATATAGATCCGGAAATTTTGATTGCCGTACAGCCAACAAGAGGTCTTGATGTAGGTGCGATTGAATACATTCATAAGCAGCTTGTTGCTCAACGTGATGAAGGGAAAGCAGTGTTGCTTGTTTCATTAGAACTTGATGAGGTTATGAATGTCAGTGATCGTATTTTAGTTATGTATGAAGGTGAATTTGTAGCTGACTTAGATCCAAAAGAAGTGACTGTGCAAGAATTGGGTCTATATATGGCTGGTTCAAAGAGAGGTGAAACAAGATGAAGCAATTACAATCCATATTAGAAAAAGATAGCTTCAGCAGAACAATCTCTTCTATTTTTTCAATTCTTGTCGGACTTCTGTTTGGATTTATCATTTTATTAGTTAGTAATCCTACGCAGGCCGTGGATGGTTTTTTGATTATTTTAAAGGGTGGCTGTACACATGCAAAGGGAATGGGGCAAGTTTTATATTTTGCAACTCCTTTAATTCTGACAGGACTTTCAGTTGGTTTTGCTTTTAAAACCGGTTTATTTAATATTGGAGCTCCGGGACAATTTATTATGGGCGCATTTACTGCCGTCTATATCGGAGTAAAATGGACATTTTTACCTGCACCTTGGCATTGGATTGTTGCTTTAATTGGGGCAACTATAGTGGGAGGATTATGGGCACTCATACCAGGTATTTTAAAAGCGTATTTGAATGTTCATGAAGTTATATCTACTATTATGATGAATTACATTGGCATGTATCTGGCTAATTTTTTGGTTAAGTCATATATTTACGATTCCAAAAAAGCTCTTTCTATGAATGTAGCAGAGACAGCAGTGTTACCAAAAGCCGGTCTTGATCAAATTTTTTATAACACTATGGGAACAACGAAAGATTTGTCGACCGTAAATTGTGGGATATTTATTGCCATTATTATTGCTATTCTTATTTATATTATTTTAAATAAGACTACATTTGGATACGAATTAAAAGCATGCGGTTTCAGTCAAGATGCAAGTAAATATGCAGGGATTAATGATAAGAGAAACCTTGTAACCTCTATGGTTATTTCCGGTATGCTTGCAGGATTAGGTGGAGCACTTTTGTATTTGTCAGGAGGAAACGGAAGACGTATAAAAGTCGTAGATGTTTTAGCAGTCGAAGGATTTAATGGAATTCCGATAGCGCTATTAGCATTGTCAAATCCAATTGCTACTATATTTTCTGCTATCTTCATCTCCTATATTACACAGGGAGGCCATTATCTTCAAACTTTAAATTTTGTACCGGAAGTTATTGATATTATCATAGCTTGTATTATCTATTTCAGTGCATTTTCATTATTCTTTAAAGATTACATTGTAAAATTTATAAAAAATAGAATTCGATCGAAGGAAGATAAAAAGCAGGAGCTCGTGGAAAATGGAGGTGAAGAATAGTGGGTATTTTAAGTCTCATTGTACAACAGACGATGTTGTTTTCCATTCCGCTGTTAGTTGTTGCCTTAGGAGCTGTTTTTACGGAACGAGGCGGTGTCACAAATATTGCATTAGAAGGTATGATGATTATGGGTGCATTTACTAGTATCTTTTTCATCAATCAAATGCAAGATAAAATGAGCGGACAATTATTATTATTGATTGCCATGTTAATTGCGATTGTGACTGGAGCTGTTTTCTCTTTATTTCATGCATATGCATCCATTAATTTAAAGTCAGATCAAGTAATCAGCGGAACGGCATTAAATATGTTTGCACCGGCTTTTGCCATCTATGTTGCACGTATGATTCAAGATAATGGTGTACAACAGATTGGTTTCATCAATACGTTTCGGATTAAATCCGTTCCGGTACTGGGAAATATTCCGATTATTGGAGATTTGTTTTTTAAGAACGCCTACATTACTACTTACATTGGACTTGGAATTTTAGCAGCATCAGTAATTATTATCTATAAGACTAGATTTGGATTACGCCTTCGTGCATGTGGGGAACATCCGCATGCTGCTGATTCTGTAGGGATTAATGTTTATAAAATGCGTTATGCCGGAGTTATGATTTCCGGTGCACTGGCAGGACTTGGAGGATTAATCTTTGTAGTGCCAACTTCAACAAACTTTAATGCAACCGTCTCAGGTTATGGTTTCTTAGCGTTGGCAGTTATGATTTTCGGACAGTGGAAACCGATTCGAGTTTTCTTTGCCGCACTCTTTTTTGGATTGATGAAGACAATAGCATCGGCATACTCCGTTATTCCAATGCTCGCTGCTTCGAACATTCCAAGTGATGTATATAAGATGATACCTTTTATTGCTACGTTAATCGTACTTGCTTTTAGCTCAAAATCTTCTGAAGCTCCAAAAGCAGTAGCTGTTCCATACGATAAGGGCAGCAGATAAAAGAAGAGGCCTGTTTCAAAGAAGATTCATTTTGTTTTGAGACGGCCTCTGTTTCGTTAGAAAGGATTATTATGTTTTTACCCATTAGTCAAGAAGATATGAGGCAGCGTGGTTGGGAACAACCGGATTTTGTTTTGATTACAGGAGATGCTTATGTAGATCATCCTTCTTTTGGTCATGCAATCATAAGTCGGTTGTTGGAACGTTATGGATATAAAGTAGCTATTTTATCGCAGCCTGACTGGAGAAACAAGAAGGATTTTATGCGATTTGGAAAACCACGACTCGGATTTTTAATAAATTCCGGTAATGTGGATTCTATGGTTAATCATTATTCCGTATTTAAGCATCGTAGAAAAACGGACAGCTATTCACCAGGAGGTGTTGCGGGAAAACGACCCGATCGTGCTGTCATTGTATATAGCAATCGAGCAAGAGAGGCTTATAAGGATGTTCCAGTTATTATTGGAGGTTTAGAAGCAAGTCTTCGCCGTTTTTCTCATTATGATTATTGGGATGAAGGCATTCGTCGTTCCATATTATTGGATGCGAAAGCGGATTTGTTAATTTATGGGATGGGCGAACGGGCTGTTTTGGAGATTGCAGAGGCTTTAGATTCCGGAATTGAAGCAAAGGACATTGGGTGGATTCGAGGAACTGTTTGCAAGTCAGTTGGTGACACAAAAGATGAAGAATGGAGGCAAGATACGGATACCATTCTTCTCCCAAATTTTGAATCTATTAAAAATGTAAAAAAGAATTATGCCGAAAGCTTTCTTCTGCAATATCAAAATAACGATTGGATTACAGGAAAACGTTTAATTGAGCGTTATGATGAGGGACTTTGTATAGTGCAGAATCCTCCCATGGAACCATTGACGACTTTTGAGCTGGATGATGTTTATGAGCTGCCGTATGAGGGTACTTATCATCCGATTTATGAAAAGGATGGAGGTATACCGGCGATTAACGAGGTAAAGTTTAGTATTGTCGCGAATCGAGGTTGTTTTGGTGGATGTGCCTTTTGTGCATTAACTTATCATCAAGGAAGAGAAGTTCGTGGAAGAAGCAAAGCTTCTATTGTAGAGGAAGCAAGAAGATTAAGCAAACACAAAGATTTTAAGGGTTATATTCATGATGTTGGCGGACCTACAGCAAACTTTCGTGGACCGGCTTGTGAAAAACAGTTAAAAGCAGGGGTCTGTAAAAATCGTGATTGTTTGTATCCAAAACCATGCAATCAAATGAAAGTGGATCATAAAGAATATTTGGACATTCTCCGGGAAATCAGAAACATGGAAGGAATCAAGAAGGTTTTCATTCGTTCAGGTATCCGTTTTGATTATGTAATGGCAGATTCTGATGATACTTTCATGAAGGAACTTTGTGAACACCATGTGAGCGGAACATTAAAGGTGGCACCGGAGCATGTTTCAAAAAAGGTGTTAGGTTATATGAGAAAGCCGGAAAACGAAGTTTTCGAGCGTTTTTGTAATAAATATAAACATACAAATGAAAAATTAGGGAAAAAACAATATCTAATACCATATTTTATTTCTTCTCATCCGGGTTCCACATTAAAGGATGCTGTAGAGTTGGCTTTGTATCTGAAAAAGACTGGATTTGTACCGGATCAGGTACAAGATTTCTATCCGACACCCGGTACCTTAGCAACGTGCATGTATTACACTGAGTTAGATCCATTTACAATGAAAGCGGTTTATGTTGCAAAGGATATAAGAGAAAAAAAGATGCAAAGAGCATTAATGCATTTTCATAAGAAAGAGAATCGTAGCCTAGTAGAAAAGGCATTGCGACAGGTTGGAAGAGAAGATTTAATTCCAATTCTTCGCTAAAACAGCAGGATTCATAACGGAGGACACGAATGAGTTTGTTGACAAAGCTCCCGATCATATTAGAAGAGTGCCAAAAAGAATATACAAAGTGTACCACAAATGTTGTAGCAGATTTTGTTTTGAAGGAGCAGGTTGGAGTACCGAAAGCAGAGCCAGAGTTTGAAAATATTTTTGCAAAGAGTGATAATGCTGTATTTATGGAATATTTGCTGAAAAAAAAGAGTATGGCAGGCAAAATTAATCTTATTTATATTGATCCTCCTTTTTACTCAAAAGCAGATTATGGAACTGAAATTCGTTTGGAATCGAAAAATATAAATAAAATTCCGATTATAAAGCAAACCGCCTATCAAGACACTTGGGAAAATGGCATGGAGGACTATCTTAAAATGCTTACTTACCGATTGCTGTTTATGAAGGACTTGTTGGCGGACGATGGTGGAATTTGGGTTCATTTGGATTGGCATGTAGTTCATTATGTGAAAATAATTATGGATGAAATTTTCGGAGAAGATAATTTTATAAATGAAGTAATTTGGAATTATAAATCTGGAGGTGTCAGTAAACGTTATTTTGCCAGAAAACATGATACACTGCTCTATTATGCCAAAACATCGAATTACTATTTTAAGGTTCAAAAAGAGAAATCTTACAATCGAGGATTAAAGCCATATCGTTTTAAAGGTGTGCAGGAATACCAAGATGATATCGGCTGGTATACAATGGTAAATAAAAAGGACGTTTGGCAAATTGATATGGTAGGCAGAACGTCAAGTGAGCGTACCGGATATGCAACGCAAAAACCGGAGCTTCTTATTTCACATATTTTAGAGAGTTGTAC
This sequence comes from Anaerovorax sp., assembly GCA_034927775.1. Classification (GTDB taxonomy): domain Bacteria; phylum Bacillota; class Clostridia; order Peptostreptococcales; family Anaerovoracaceae; genus IOR16. The sequence goes on from JAYFPL010000199.1 coordinate 5,876, forward strand.
AAAAGAAGGTGATCTTTGTGCAGATTTTTTTGGAGGTTCGGGAACCTTGGCATCTACAGCTTTTAAAATGGGCAGGAGATTCATTTCCTGCGATGTCGGGAACTTATCCGTAGCATATACATATAAACGTTTGGCTTTCAATCATATACCTTTTAACTTTTATGAACAAGGGAATGAATTTTATAAGGGAAAAGAAGAAAGACAAACACAAAAAACCAAAAACAAAATAAAAGCAAATATCATTTTTCAAAAAGAATTGCCAGACAATAAAAATGTACTTTCCGTTGATTTAATTGCTTATGAACCTTATTTTTCAAAAAATGTTCCAATTGACGAGAAGCATATAGAAGTATTGAATTACGTTATGAAAAAAGAACCATTACTTTTGGTTGATTATTGGATGATAGATTTTCATTATAATGGAAAGATTTTTAGACCAACCACATATTATAAGAGGTTGAAAGCAGATTTGCAGACACATGCACAGATTGAGGCAGAATTGGATTCTTGTGTCATGCTTTGCGTTGTGGATGTATTTGGAAATCGAACATTTTTCAGATGGGGGAATGAAAATGAAGTTAAAAGATAGCATATTACAATTTGATTGGAAAAAGTTTATTTGGGATATATTATTTCTCTGCATTGGTTGTGCGTTTGGTGCCTTTGCATCCATTGGCGTTATGATACCAAACGGATTATCAAGCGGTGGAATTACAGGCATTGTGCGTATATTACAGCAATATGTGGAGATTGACTTTTCTTTACTGTATTATGTTGGTGCAATGATTATTTTAATAATTTGTTGGATATTGCTTGGCAGGAAAGAAGCAAAGAAAATTATAATAATGACTATATTATATCCGGCTTTTCTTATGATTTTTGAACGGTTGGATTTGGTTTTGCTGGAACAAAAGGATATGACACTTGCTTCGATCTTTTGTGGAATCATCGGAGGGATCGGCAGTGGTTTGGTATTTGTAAGAGGTTATTCATCCGGCGGAACAGATACCATTGCAAAAATCATTAAAATTAAAGCCCTTCCACATATTGCTATGAGCCAAATACTCCTTTGTATTGATGCAATCATTATCATTTGTTCTGGTTTTGTATATGGGAAAAATGTAGCACTTTATGCATTGGTATCTTCGGTTATTTTTTCGAAAACAACAGAAATGCTATTGTATGGTTTTGATCCGAAGGTAGTGCAGCTTGAAATTATCAGTGATCAAAATGAAGTCATTACAGATTACATTTTAAATGAAATTCAAAGGGGAGTTACCACCGTAACAATCAAAGGCGAATATACCAAGGAAACAAAATATAAGCTGATTACTATATGTTCACCAAGAGAGAGTATGTTAATTAAACGTTTTGTGGCAAATACAGATCGAAATGCATTTGTAACCGTATTACATGTCGAAACTGTATGGGGAGCTGGAAAGGGATTCAATAACATCGCTGATGTGAAATAGTGATTTTAAAAACAAATATTTAATTTTTCTGAATCAAAATAACTCCAATTATCATGAGAGCAATTCCTAGGATACGGAAAAGAGAGATAGGCTGAATGGGGTTTCCAAACCAACCAAAGTGATCTGCGATAACGGATGTTATCAATTGTCCGGCAAGAAGAAGACAAAAGAAGTTAGAAAATCCAATTTTGCCGGGAATGACAACACCGGCTAAAACGTAAAGTGCGCCAATGACGCCTCCGGTCCACATCCAGAATCGTGTCTGTTTCAAAACTTCCCATGTAGGAGCGGATAAAAGATTTAATTTAATTCCGATAATAAATGCAAGAAAGAGAGTTATAGTACCGACTGTAAAACTTGCTAGAGCAGAAAAGATTGGATTGCTTGTGACATTTTTTAATTTTCCGTTGATTCCGGTTTGCACAATGAGGGAAATGCCGGTTAAAAAACTCCAAAAGGTGTATAAAAGATTCATATCAAGTGCTCCTTCTTTGTTCAAATTTGTAGATTGCTCTATTATATCATAGCTTATATTTCAAGGGTTAAAGGAATTAATGTTTGTTCATGAATTGTTAAGAATTCGGACATATTATTTTAAGTGTTACTGTTTAGAATAAGAATAGAAAGAGTGAAGAGACATTTTATAAAAACAAATGATTTGAGACACTCTCGTAATAGTCTAATTAAAATTAAGGAGGCAATGGGATTATGAAACACAGAAAACATTTTATTACACTGGTTTGCTTGGTAGTAGGCATGCTCGTACTGACAACAGCGGTATACGCGAATTATGATGATGCACAAGGCTACACAAATTACAAGAATGCATTAAAGCATTTAGCATTTAAAGCAGACAACTTTACTGCGGAATATGATGCAAAAATTATGATTGATAAAGAAGCAGTTCAGACTCTTAGCGGAAATTATAAATGTGCAGATGGAGATCGCAGTCATTTCGAAAAGAGCAAGGATACGTTCGATGGTGAAGAGTACATTAGCGAATATTATACCTATACCTATGGTGACACATACTATTCATATCATCCGAAAACGAATAAATATTATAAGGGTGTATACAATCAAGAAAATGCAACCTTGATGGGAACAGATGATGCGACAACAAAAAAAGCAGTACGTTTTGCTGAATTGTTGACTGATACATTAGTCGGAGACTTAAAAAACAATGTAATTTTAGAGTCTTCTAAGGATGGTATCAAAGAGTACTCTATTCAAGTTTCAGGAAATCAAATTCCAGAAATCGTAAATGCTGGATTGTCATTAGCATTTACTGCAAGCAATAGTGAAGATTATGAAAATGAAGTAACTTCTAAATTTGGAAACGATCCTTATATTGATAAAGTAAATTTTAGAGTAACTTTAGATGAAGAAGGAAGATTATTAGAAAATTCAATGGAAGCTACGATGGCAGGTGTTGATAAAAAAGGCAATAAGCATACTGCAACGATGGAAGTAAATGTAAAGATTTTTGATTATAACAATACAAAGGTAGATGTGTTCAATCCGGAAGGGAAGATACTGGAAGATTAAAATAGGAAGATACAATGTTCCGATGGGGATCCTATCGGAACATTGCAATGGGAAAAGAGGATGAAGCTATGGAGAAAGTATTGGAAGTAGAACGTCTAACAAAAGTATATAAAAATGGAAGAGGAGTGAAAAATATAACCCTTTCCATTGAAAAGGGAGATGTGGTAGGCTTACTAGGTCCAAATGGTTCCGGAAAAACTACCATTATGAAGACTATAATGGGTTTGTGTCATGCAAATGAAGGTTGTATAACTATTTTTGGAAATGACGTAGAACAAGACGTTGAAAAGACTTTAAAAAATGTTGGAGGACTCATTGAACGACCAGCAATCTATGAGTATTTATCTGCAAGAGATAACCTGAAAATGATGGCACGTTTTTATCCAAATGTTGATGAAGCGAGAATCGATCATGTGCTTGATGTAGTAAGAATGCGTAAATATCAGAAAGATAAAACAGGGAAATTTTCTTTGGGAATGAAACAACGTATGGGACTTGCAATGGCAATTTTATCTGATCCCGGTTTGATTATTTTGGATGAACCGACAAATGGCTTGGACATTGAGGGAACAGTTGAAATTCGTGAAATAATAAGAAAAATGGCTGAAGAAAAAGGAACTTCTTTTTTAATCGCAAGTCATTTGGCTTTTGAAATTGAAAAAACCTGCAATAAAGTTGCAGTGGTACATGAAGGTGATTTATTAGCCTTTGAAACCATGGAAGAAGCGCTGAGACTGAATCCGTCATTGGAAGATTATTTTCTTTCGATTGTAAAGGAAAAAAGAGGCTCGGTTCTTATTTAGCGCTGTTTTATGCTACGTATATTCTTTATACAAAGTAATGAATTAGGAGGATTTTTCGTGAAAACTTTTACAGCAAGTTTGCAGAATGAACTAAAAAAAATAACAACCAGAAAGAAATTTCTTGTTTTTTTAATTATAGAGATCGTGATATGCTTATTAAGTAGTTTAATCAATTTAGCGATTAGTAAAGCTTCTTCAGGTACGATTCCTACCTCACTTGTATTTTCAAATATGCCAATGAGTATGTTGTCTTTTTTCATACAAATTTATATTCCTCTCATAATCTTCATGGCAACCTGTGATTTGTTTGCTGGAGAAGTACATGATGGAACCATTCGTGCTACTTTTATGCGACCGGTAAGCCGATTAAAACAATATTTTTCAAAGGTATTGGCAATTTTAATTTTAGCTGCAGTTTATCTAATAACTCTTTTTGCACTGACAACAATTATTAAAGCAATTACAGCACATTCCGTAATTGGTTTAGGACAAAATTTCTTGGCTTATTCATTGGACTTATTTCCATTGATTGTACTGATATTATTTGCGGCAATGTTAAATCAATTTACAAACAGTCCGTCGCTTTCAATCGTAATTTGTGTAATTGCATATTTAGCGCTTTGGATAGTTGGAATTCTTATCCCGATTATGAGCGGTTTATTTTTTACAGGCTATTTGCAATGGCATAATTTATGGCTTGGTATTACACTCCCATTTATGGCAATGATTACAAAGATGGGTATTTTAATTGGTTATGGAATGATTTTTGGGTGTATTGGCTATTACTTATTTGAAAGAAGAGAAGTGTAATGATGCAATCAATCAAAGGACGTTTTATCAGAACAAATATCATGATGGTAATTATTTCAGCAGTGTTGATACTTCTAGTATCATTGCTGCTGTTATTTGTTTTTTCTATAAGTGAAAGAGACGGATTTTTGCGAATTATTCAAGGCTTTAAAGAAATATTCCATGGTGACTTTCGAAAAGAAAATGGCTTAACAATATATTTATTTGCTTGGTCTGTTTTAGTAGGGGGTACCGTATTAATTACTTGCATTATATTAAGTGTAAATCTTTCCAGAAGTGTATTGGCTCCTATTAAAGAATTGCAAACCGCGGCAATGAATATTGCAGACGGAAATCTGGACTTTGAAGTAATGGCCTGTGAAGATCGTGAACTAAATGATCTTTGCCAATCCTTTGATGAGAGAAGAAAAAAATTAAAAATATCGGCTGAACAGCAGCATCAAAATAAAGAGGAACGAAATATGCTGATGGCAAATCTTTCTCATGATATGCGAACTCCGGTTACTACAATAAAGGGTTATTTAGAGGGAATTAAAGATGGTGTTGCTGATACACCTGAGAAACAATCAAGATATTTAGATACTATTTATAGTAAAACATTAATTCTCGAACGTTTATTGGATAATATGACGGAGTATTCTGAACTGGAGCTGGGGCGAATGCAGTATGCCTTTGAATTTGTTGATCTGACTTCCTATTTAAAGGATTTAACAGAGGACTATAAACGTGATATTGAGTTGGCGGGTTTACGGTTTGAGTATTCTCTGTTGGAAGAACCTTTGACTATTGTTGCAGATCGAAGTAAATTAAAAAGGGTATTAGACAATTTAGTATCAAATGCGGTAAAATATAATAAACAAAATGGAACAATTTCTATTAGTACGGAAACGGATCATAAGGGAGCTTTGATTCGAATTTCGGATACTGGAACTGGAATAAACAATACCGATTTAAATAAGGTTTTTGATGGATTTTATAGGGGAGATGCTTCTCGAAGCAACATAAAAGGTAATGGGCTGGGATTAGCCATTGCAAAGCAAATTATTGGGAGCCATAGAGGGAAAATATGGATGAAAAGTGAGAAAAATGTGGGTACAGAGGTATATATTTATTTGCCATTGAGAAGAAGGGAGAATCTATGAGAATATTAGTAATTGAAGACGATAAAAGTATCGCTGAACTGGAACGAGATTATTTAGAGATTAATGGATATCAGTGCGATGTGGCGTATGATGGGGCGACTGGTTTGGAAATGGCAATTTTAAATGATTATGCTTTGATTATCCTTGATATTATGCTGCCTGGAATGGATGGTTTTGAACTTTGTGTGAAGTTTCGTGAAAAGAAAAATACTCCAATTATTTTTCTCTCAGCGAAAAAGGATGATATTGACAAGGTACGTGGTTTAGGTCTAGGAGCAGATGATTATATGACAAAGCCTTTTAGTCCAAACGAACTTATGGCTCGTGTCAAAAGCCATATTTCCAGATATGAAAGATTGACTGGAAATGGATCCAACCAAAATCGTGTATTAAAAGTTCGTGGTCTTGAAATCGATAAGGACGGAAGACGTGTATTTGTGAACGGTGAAGAAAAAATAATGCCTGCAAAGGAATATGATTTGCTGTTGTTTTTAGCAGAAAATCCAAATCGTGTTTTTTCCAAGGAACATATTTTTGATCGAATCTGGGGTATGGATGCATTGGGAGATGTTTCAACGGTTACTGTGCATATTCGACGAATTCGTGAAAAAATAGAATTGGATATGGATAATGTCCAATACATTGAAACCGTTTGGGGCGTTGGTTATCGTTTTAAGGGATAGAAAAGATTGTATTGAGATCGCTTGCTGGGTTTCAATTTGTATAATTTACTTTATCATACACATACTATCTTTTGATAGGAGGGATATGTATGGATTTAGGTAATTTAACTTCGAAAGAGCTTGGACAAATTATGTCAGAAGGTCTTTTAAGAGCAGTTCAAAATGGAGAGATCACTTCAATTTCTGAGGAAGAAAAACAAAAAATCATTGATTCAAATATGGAGTAAATAGTCAGTTAATCAGATACACCTTAAGTGTTAGATAAAATCCTAATACTTAAAGGTGTATTTTTTTTAAAAGAAGGAAAATATTTTTGATACATTTGATTGTTAATAATATATCAAATTTTTATTGATCTTATTGTTATCTTATAAATTTGTGATATACTATAACAAAAAAATTTTGACAGAAGATGAATATTGGGAGAAAATGAATGAAAGAATTTAGTATAAGTACCAATGTATATTTTGGAGAAGGTTCTTTAGACAGACTAAATAAAATTGTGGGGAAAAAAGTAATTATAGTATGTGACAGTTTTATGGTTACTTCCGGAATGGCTGCGAAAATACAAGAAAGATTGAAGGATTGTGAGGTGACAATATTCAGCGATGTTGTACCGGATCCTCCAGTAGAAGTGATTGCAGCAGGTATGATGGCATTGCAGAAATGTAAAGCTGAGGTTATGATCGCTCTTGGCGGCGGATCGTCCATTGATGCGGCAAAGGCGATAAGAGAGTTCTCGAACAATCTTCCTGATGTAAATTATGAAATTAAAGAATGTTTTGCAATTCCGACGACTAGTGGAACCGGTTCTGAGGTTACGCAATATTCTGTTATCACAAATTCGCAGGAGGGATTAAAGTATCCAATGGCAAATAAATCCCTGATTCCTATGGTTGCTATTTTGGACCCGGAATTGGTAACATCGGTACCGCCAAACATTACAGCAGATACTGGAATGGATGTACTTACACATGCTATAGAAGCTTATGTTTCTAATGATGCAACTGATTTTTCAGATGCTTTGGCAGAAAAGGCGATTACTTTGGTATTTCGATTTTTGCCAGAGGCTTTTAAGAATGGAAATAATTTGCTTGCCAGAGAAAAAATGCACAATGCTTCTTGTCTTGCAGGGATGGCATTTAATTCCGCAGGTCTTGGAATTACACATAGTATAGCTCATGCAGTTGGAGGAAAACTACACATTTCACATGGACGAAGTAATGCGATGATTCTTCCTTTCGTTGTTGAGTATAATGCCCGGTTAAACCAAGATAGTTATAATAAGGATTATGGATTGGCTGCAAAGAAATACCAGAGATTGGCGAAACTGTTAGATTTACATGCAAGCAACGTACACATTGGAGTCAGTAATTTTATTCAAAGGATTATTAAACTACAGAAAGAATTAAAGATTCCAAGAACACTTAAGGAAATGGACGTTGATCTTAACTTAGTGCAAGGGCTTAAAGAAGAGATTATTAACGCTGCCATAAATGATATTTGTACGACGAAAAATCCTAGACAAGCAACCGTTGAAGACTTATCAAAGATTTTAAATAAATTAATTGGAACGCAATAAAAATTGAGAGGGTTCGAGTCCCTTTAATTATTAAAAAGAAAAAACACACCTTATAGGTGTGTTTTTGGTGAGGCATGAGGGACTCGAACCCCCAACCTGCAGATTCGAAGTCTGAGACTCTATCCATTGAGCTAATGCCCCAAGTTGCTTTCGGTTGGTGGGCAGTATTGGACTTGAACCAACGGCCTCTTGCTTGTCGAGCAAGCGCTCTAACCAGCTGAGCTAACCGCCCACAACTTTAATAATTATAACAGATTTGTCAAAAAAATCAACAGAAAATATTTACATCCTATATATAATTTATGACTTAGTAGGCTTTTATTACTTTATTTTTTACAACAACAGTTTCCAGAAGATTTTGCTGAATTACCTTCAGTAGTGTTATCATCTATCGTTTCAGAAATTTGAGTTATTAATGAATCAATGGTTTTTTGATATTGAAATAAAGTATTTTTCCAATTTGAGAGACAAGATTTTCCTTCCTCGGTAATGGAATATATTTTTCTTTTCTGTGAGTCATTATCAACAGAATCCCACTCGGAATTTAATAAACCGCTTGTTTCCATTTTTTTTAAGGTACGATAAAATCCTGTTGGATCAATAGAATCAATTGTATCCGGATTTTTATCCATAATGCGTTTAAAAATAAGCGAACCGTATGCTGGTTCTTCATAGAGACAAAGCAAGACAGAAGGCTGAATAAATTTATCTAGAAAAGAACCTTTACAGGCGCATTTTACAGAATTCATCTTAAATCTCCTTTCATTTGCTAACAGTAAATTTCATTATTTTAGAATAGTATAACATAAATTGATTGAAAATAGGTAGCATTGTCTGTTAACATGATTGTGAGGTGAGAATAATGAATCAACAGATAATTTCTTTTGCAACTAATGATGCAATTGATAAAGCTAGAAACTATTTTATTCAAACGTGTGGTTTAAATTTTGATCAAAATAAACATGTACGAATGATGCAAATTGCTGAGTCTATTTTAGAAGAGGGAGTTAGAGACATACATATGCAGGCCTTGATTTCTGAATTTGGAAATGAGGTACTGAATGAAGATTTGATGACTATCGATAAAGTAGCATTTCAGTGCAATGCTTTTTCCAGACTTGAGCATGATAAAGTATTGGGTATTTTTCCTTATATTTTAACAGTTGGTGAAGTCTCTACAAAAAGCGAAAGTATTTCCGATCAACTTTTTGCAGATATTTGGGGTACATCTTTTGTAGATACCGCCAGGGATTTATTGCAAAGAGAAATAGAAGAATATGTGAATAAAAAATGGGATCGCACTGACATTGTAGTCTCTTCCTCTTTTGGACCAGGATTTTTTGGAATGGATGTAACGATGATGAGAAATTTCTTTGAAGTTTTAGATGGTGATAAAATTAATGTAGAACTTAGAGGAAATAGTCTTTTGGTTCCATTAAAATCCTGTGCTGGATTTTATATTGCAGTAGAGGATGAGTGGGTGCTCCCGCCGGCAGATTGTATAAACTGTATCGGGAATACTGGTGGTTGTCATTTTTGTAAAAATAATGCAAAAAAGTTATCTCATATAAAACAAGTATAATATTTATAAAGGAGCAAGATTTATCAGAATGATGGCTAGTCATACGATGAATATCATGCTCCTTTTATATTTGATATATTAATTTTGGTGTAACTTTCTATATTCTTTTGGTGTACAGTTTTCAAATTTTCGGAACACTTTAGTAAAATAACTTTGATCTTCAAAGCCGGATTGCAATGATACATCAACCATGCTAAGGTTTGTTTTCAATAAAAGGTGTTTGGCTTTGTTAACTCGTATTTTACTCAAATACTCCGAAAAAGTCATATGCAGTTCTTGTTTAAACAACATAGAGAGATAGGATGGATTTACATGCAGCTCTTCAGCAATGTTCTGAAGAGCAATTTTTTTTGTAAAGTTCTGGTTTACATATTGCAGCGATTTTAAAATTAATGATGAGTTACCATCGTAAATAAAATTCTGGGCTTTTCTGCAGCAGAATCGAATAAAGCTGGCAGCAACTTCAACAAGTTCTTTAAAATTATTTACATGATTCAGTTCGTGCATATCTTCATAATCCAATTCAACCGTCTCATGAAAATTTGCATCCTGCTCCGACAGGGTACGAGAAAGTACGGCATAAATTCCAAGAAATTTTGTACGAATGGCATTCAAATCACCGGATTCTAAGATGGAAATACGGTCAAGTAAATTACTGAGTATTTCAGTGGCACCTTCGGCGTCGCCATTTTTTGTTTTTTGAATTAATTCATTTTCCATATCAAACGGATATTCCATTGGAGAGTTTTGTCTTTTATAATTCTGTAATTCCTGTGCAATGCGGAGCTGCTCTTTATATTGTTGATTCATTTTTGCATAGTCCGTATAAGTACCAATGGAAGCAAGTACACAATTGTTTAATAACAATGCAAGATGATTGATTTCCTTTGGTGCATATGATTTCATTTCTTTTAAAAATAGCATGAGTTTTAATGCTTGTTGCTCTTCTACCTCGTTCAATTGAAGTAAGGTAGAAAGCGTGCTTTCGCGAAGTGTTCCCATAATGATAGGACCTGCGATAAAACAGCCGAGAGGTTTACCTTCTACTATCAGTGATACTGCAATCTGAATTAGACCGATACGGCAGATACTGATATAAGGCTCGCCAAGCTTTGCCGCAAAATTAGCACATGAGATTAGGTTTTTACGACATATCGTATCGGACATGGAATACAAATTGGAATAATTACAAAGTTTCCATTCCGGACAGCATTCCCATAGAATGTTACCTTCAGTGTTATAAAAGGTAACCGTCATTCTTGAAATTTGGCAAAAGGACGTAATGGAATCTTTCAAATAGTCAGAAAGATCGGGAAGCGTTGGTTTTGTAAGGGATGGAGCAACATAGTGTTTCAAAAAAGACACCTCCGAACTGTAATTTGTACTAAAAACTATAACGAATCTTATGTTTATTGTACGAGAAATGGGAAGGAATTTCAATAAAAAATCGACAAAATCAAAGTAAAATACCAAAACTACTTATAAAACTAATATATCTTTTATATAAAAGTATCTAGAATTGAATTGTAAGGAAATACAAAATGAAAATTTTGAATAATGAAATATGGAAAGGTTAAGGAGGTTATGAATGGGTAAGGAATTAATTTTTAAAACTCTAAGGCATGAAAAGACGGATGCAGTCCCTTGGGTTCCTTTTGCTGGGGTACACGCTGGTAAATTGAAGAACTATACTGCAGAAGAAATTTTAAGAGATGGCGATAAGTTATTTGAAGCACTTATGGAAGTACATAAACTTTATGTGCCGGATGGAATGACAACATTGTTTGATCTTCAGGTAGAAGCTGAAATTTTAGGTTGCGAACTGCTTTGGGCAGAGAACAATCCTCCTTCTGTTAAGTCGCACCCTTTGAGCGGAGAAAAAACAATTCCGTGCAAATGCAAGATTCCTAATGAAGAATCCGGAAGAATTCCAATGATACTAGACGTTATGCGTCGGGAAAAAGCGGAAATCGGTGATGATGTAGCACTTTATGGATTGATTTGCGGACCATTTACCTTAGCTTCTCATTTAAGAGGAAGTGAAATCTTTATGGATATGATTTCCGATCCTGCTTATGTTACGGAATTGCTAGAATTTTGCGGTGAAGTGGCTTGCAAGATGTCGGAAATGTATCTCGAAGCTGGAATGGATGTAATTGCAGTTGTTGACCCGTTAGTAAGTCAAATTTCTCCAAAGCACATCGAAAAGCTTTTGACACCAAGCTTTACAGCCGTATTTGATTTCATTCGCAGTAAAGGTGCATATTCTAGCTTCTTTGTATGCGGAAATGCAACAAAGCAGATTGAAGCTATGTGCAAGATGAAACCGGATGGAGTTTCCGTTGACGAAAATGTAGATATGGTAACTGCGAAAAAGGTTACAGATCAATACAACATTGCAATTGGCGGTAACATTCCACTTACCACAACGATGCTTTATGGAACACAACAGGATAACATGAAATGTGTAATTGATTTGATGGATAGCATGGATCATCATAACTTAATCATCAGCCCGGGCTGTGATATGCCATATGATACACCGATTGAAAATACAATCGCTGTTGCACAGGCAGTAAAGACACCGGATGCAGTTCGTGAGATGGTTGCAAACTACGAGGGTGGCGGCTTTGATGACATTGAAATAGAAATTCCGGATTATGCTAATTTGGATAAAGTATTGATTGAGTTATTTACATTAGATCCAGAGCAATGTGCTGCTTGTACTTATATGGTGAATATTGTTGCAGACAATTATGATGAGATTAAAGACATTGCTGACTATGTAGTATACAAGTATAACATCAAAGAAGATATTGCAAGAACAATGAAAATGGGATTAAGTAATCTTCCTACTATGTGCATTAACGGAGAGCCAAAGTATATCTCT
>JAYFPL010000131.1:0-17451 GCA_034927775.1 Anaerovorax sp.
CCGGCAGCCGGTTCATCCAAAAGAAGAATTTGAGGTTTAGTCGCTAAAGCTCTTGCAATTTCTAGACGGCGCTGCTTCCCATAAGGCAAAGAATACGACTTTTCATCTTTCACATCCAAAAGACCTACTTTTTCCAATAAATCTAAAGAGCGTTCTTCCATTTCATTTTCTTCTCTTACATAATTCGGCGTTCTTAAAACAGAAGAAATCCAATTGCTTTTTAAACGTAGATGATTCGCTATAATAACATTATCCAAAACGGTCAAATCTTTGAATAAACGAATGTTTTGAAAGGTTCTTGCAATACCGAGCTTAGTAATATTATTTGGCTTTTGACCCGTAATATCCGCTTCATTTAAGAAAATTTTTCCCTCAGTGGGTTTATATACGCCCGAAACCATATTAAATGCGGTTGTTTTTCCTGCACCGTTCGGACCAATCAAGCCAATGATCTCACCTTTTTCAAGGCGTAAATTCAAATCCTTTACCGCAACAACACCACCAAAACGTATTGTCATATTTTGTGTTCTAAGCAAAGACATATTACTCACATCCTTTCTTAGAATCAGCAGATGCTTCTTTCTTGGATCTACTCAAAGAAAATTCTTTTATTTGAGTCGGTATACTAAGGAACCAATCCCAAGAAAATTCACGTCGCCCCATAATACCCTGCGGTTTAAAAATAACCATAACCATTAATATGATAGAAAATACCACCATACGAACACCGGCAGTTCCAGGTATTTGTACCGGGCCCAGCATCCAAGATGCATCTAAAAATCTTAACAATTCCATAAAAATGGTCACAATAATAGCTGCCAAAACACCGCCGGTCAAGCTTCCGATACCGCCGATTACAACAATTAAGACAACATTATATGTCATAAGGAATCGGAACATAAGCGGATCGATTGTCTGCATAATGTTTCCCAAAAGCGCACCGCCGATTCCTGCAAAGAAGCTTGCAATGACAAAGGCCAAGAGCTTATGGTGAAACACATCAATTCCCATTGCTTCGGCAGCAATTTCATCTTCACGAATTGCTTTAAATGCCTTACCATAGCTGCCTCGTATCAAGCGTACAAAAAACAGTATTGTAATGATAACTGCAATCCAGATGCATGCAGACAAATTTAAAACGAGTATACCATGCATGGATTCTGGTAACAATCCAAAAACATCAATTTCCATTTTAGGGAGTCCTTTTAATCCTAAAGAACCATTTGTTATCGTTTGTAAATTCGTTAATACAATACGGATAATTTCAGCAAACCCTAATGTAGCAATTGCTAAGTAATCATCATTTAATCGAAGTACCGGCCAGCCAATCAAAAATCCTATGATTGCAGCCAAAATACCACCAATCAGCATCGCAGGCAAAAACCCCATATGAATTTCACCAAGCCAAGGTACGATTGGTTTCAAATAAAAGTTTACTGCTTTTTCTGCCGGTTCCATAGTAAGCAAAGCGCAAGTATAGGCTCCAATCGCCATAAATCCGGCATGCCCGAGCGAAAATAAACCAACAAATCCATTGATTAAAATCATACTTAAAGATAAAATAACGTAAATTCCACCTAAATTTAATAATCTTAAATGATATTTACTTAAGGTCATATTTGCAATGACTAACAAAACCGCAACCAATACAATAGCAAGTGCCGTCAAAATTTGATTACGTCGGTCATGATTCATCGTTCTTAATGCATTCATCATGGCACCCCCTATACTTTCTCAATTGCTGATTTTCCCATTAAGCCAGTTGGTTTTACGAGCAAAATGACAATCAGTAATACAAATGCAAAAGCATCACGATAGCCGGATAGATCTGGGAAAAAGGCCACGATCATAATTTCAAGGATACCAATTATAAAGCCTCCGATTACAGCACCTCGTACGTCTCCAATACCGCCAACAACTGCTGCAATAAAACATTTTAAACCAGGCATCAAACCTAACGTTGGAGTCAGGGAAGGATACTTCATCCCCCATAAGATTGCACCGATTGCAGCCATAATTGAACCGATTCCAAAGGTAAAGGTAATGATAGTATTTACATCAATACCCATTAAACGTGCAGCTTCATAATCTCTAGAAACAGCACGCATTGCTGTTCCAACCTTTGTTTTATTGATTATGTAAAATAAAACAGCAAGTGCAATTAAAGTAACCACGGGAATCACAAAAGAAACACGGGCAATACTAATACCTCCAACCTTGCAAACTTGACTAAAAATCGGGATGTTCGGAAAAGATACCGGAACCCCTCCAAACACTAAAATTCCTACATTCTGAATTAAATAAGATGCGCCTATGGCAGACATCATAATTGCAATTCTCGGTGCATTTCTCAGGGGCTTATAAGCTACTCTCTCCAGTAAAACACCAAAAATTGCAGTTATTAAAATCGCCATTGGAAATGCAATATACCAAGGTAGTAGGAAAACGGAAACCGTATAAAAAGCAAAATATGCACCCAGCATAAAAATTTCGCCGTGTGCAAAGTTAATCAGACGTAGAATTCCGTATACCATGGTATAGCCAATGGCAAGCAAAGCATATAAACTTCCCAAAGACACCGCATTTGCCACATTTTGCATAAAAGCGGACAATGTCATATGATAATTTCTCCTCTAATTTCTATTTAAAACAGAATCATGGATGCAGCTTCATTGGGAAGCTGCATTCATGATTCAAAATAAATCTATTAATTTGTTAGAACGGCTCAACAAAGCTCTTATAAACAAACTGTCCATCCTTAACCGTTTTAATTACGGCAGGCTTAATTGCATCGCCATTTTCATCTAGAGTAACAAAACCTGCTGCGCCTTCAAAATCTTTTGTCTCTGCTAAAGCATCTCGAACCGCCGGTCCATCTGCACTTCCTGCTCTTTGAATCGCATCGAGTGCAAGTAAGTAAGCATCAAATCCACATGCAGTTACACCTGCCGGCTGTTCATCACCATATTTTGCAGCATAAGCATCTAAGAATGTTGCAGTCATTTCAGTTAAAGGAGCTGCCGGATCATAGAAGGAAGAATAAACAGCACCTTCTGCAGCTTCTCCTGCAATTTCAAGAAGCGGCGGTGTTTCCCAAGTATCTCCGCCTAAGAACTGTAAATCAATTCCCAATTCTCTTGCTTGTTTCATCAAAAGAGCGGTTTCTGTAAAATTACCTGGTGCAAAAATCGCTTCCGCACCGGAATTCTTAATATCTGTAAGCTGTGCACTGAAATCTTGATCGTTTGTATTATAGTTTAAAGTGCTTACGATACAACTTTCATCTCCCGTTAATTCTGTAAATGCATCCTTGAAGAAAGCTGCTAAGGAGACTGCGTAATCATTGGATACTTCCTGAACAATCGCAATCTTTTTAAATCCTTCATCAAATGCATATTTTGCCATTACTGTACCCTGGAACGGATCAATAAAGCAAACACGGAAATAGTATGGCATACCTTTAGTTACCAAAGGATTTGTACATGATGTACCGATTGCAGGCACTTCTGAATCTTCAAAAATCGGACCTGCTGCCATGGAGAATCCACTTCCCCAGCTGCCGACTACAATATGTGCACCCTTGCTGTCAACAAGATTTCTTGCAGCATTGGATGCTTCCGTTTTGTCTGACTTGTTGTCAGCAATTGCAAGTTCTACAGGTATTTCTGTTCCATCAATGGTCACAGTCGGAAACATTTCGTGAGCCAGTTCAATTCCCTGCAGCTCTAGTTCGCCACCGCCAGCATTGGCACCAGTAAGCGGTTCAAACACTCCAACAATAATTTTTTCCGGTAACGCTCCGGAATCGGCGCCACTGTCGCCACAGCCCGCCATAAATGCCGATAAAATCATCACTAATACCAGCATAAGGGATATCTTTTTCATTGTCTCTCCTCCTTAAAATGATAGGGTTTCCCTATTTAATAAGACCCTTTTAATTATATCAATTTACCGTGAAAAAGCAAGGATTCTTGTGCGTTTTTACAAGGAAATGATAAATAACTTCGAATTTTCGAACAATTTTTTCAATGACGTTATTTTTTAATCTTAGTTTCTGCTTTATATACTAAATATTTCGGAGTGACCTGACTGAACGACCAAATAAAGCTGACCATGTTGATCGATTTGAAATAATATAAATAAGATTTATTATAAAAAAGTTTTTTATTTGTTTTAACTTTCGCTTATGTGGTATATATGAATCGTGAACAATCACATAAAATTGATAAAATGGCATAATGCCGATAAAAATGATAATTTGAAATGGAGGAATTTAAAAATGAAAAAATGGGTTTGTACCGTATGCGGTTACGTTCATGAAGGAGATCAGCCACCTGCACAATGTCCACAATGTAAGGTGCCTGCTGAAAAGTTTAAGCTTGCAGAAGAGGGTAAAAAAGAATGGGCTGACCAGCATTTTGTAGGAGTTGCAAAAGACGTTGATCCTGAAATTGTACAGGGTCTTAGAGATAATTTTATGGGAGAATGCACAGAAGTTGGCATGTATTTAGCAATGGCTAGAGTGGCTCATAGAGAAGGTTATCCTGAAATTGGTATGTACTATGAAAAGGCAGCTTGGGAAGAAGCAGAACATGCAGCGAAATTCGCAGAACTTTTAGGAGAAGTGATTACTGATTCTACAAAAAAGAACTTAGAGTTACGTGTAGAAGCAGAAAACGGCGCATGTGCAGGTAAAAAAGCATTAGCTACTATGGCAAAGCAGCAGAATTTAGATGCAATTCATGATACTGTTCATGAAATGGCAAAAGACGAAGCAAGACATGGATGTGCATTTGAAGGTCTTTTGAACAGATACTTCGGTTAATCTTGCTTAGAATTAGCAAACTTAGCGTTAACAAATTTAACGCATTGAAAAAAGGAGTGTAATAATTATGGCATATAATTGGACTGCTGATTTAGAAACCGGAAATATAACAATTGATGAACAACACAAGCAATTAATCGGTGCAATTAATAATTTACTTAATTCTTGTTCACAAGGAAAAGGCCGAGATGCACTGAAAGAAACCACTACCTTTTTATATAATTATACGGCAAAACACTTTGCTGATGAAGAAAAGCTTCAGCTAGCAAGTAAATATCCTGATTATGTGAATCATAAAAGATATCACGAAGAATTCAAAAAGGTTGTACATGATTTAATGTCGCAATTGGATAAAGATGGACCTACTGTTGTATTAGTAGGTAAAGTAAACAGCAGCATTGCAGGCTGGCTTCTCAATCACATCAAAAAAGAAGATGTGAAAGTAGCGGCTCACATTCGTTCAAAATAACCTTAAAATTGCTATAAATATTGTTTTTCACAGCCGTTTTACAATTGTAAGACGGCTTTTTTAATGGGCATGTTCCTTTCACACTGTTGTAACCTTCCGAAATAAAATGAATATTTTAATACAAGAAAATTTTTAAGGGAGTGAACCTATGCGCATCCTACAAATAAATCCCATAGAAATAAAAAGCTTTGCTAGGCATTGCGATAATGTTATAAATGATACTATTTTAATAGGAAAAGGGAGTGATTGCATTTATTTTAATGCAGAACTAACCTTTCTTCCATTTATCATAAATCCAAACGAAACCATTGTAAGAGCGACTCTTAAAATGTACTGTAAAAAGATTTGGGGCAATCATAATCCGACTGTTATTTGTATAAACAGCAACAATGTAAGTACTATGGTTTTTGAAAAAGGCTATTATGAATGGGATGTAACAAATATAATAAAGACGATTCGAAAAAAACCTTTTGATTTGAGAGCATACACAAATGATCAATCTGAATGTTGCAGTATTAAAGAATTCGAACCATTTTATCACGATAAAAAGCCTATTTTAGAAGTATTTTTGGAAACAGTACCACCGGATCCAAGTCATAGATTAATCAATATCATCGAAGACTGCATTGCAAGAGAACATGTACAATATTGCAATTGGATGGATTGCAGTTCTATGGATGCCTATACCTACTTTATACAAAATCTAGGTCATCAAGAGGTGGAAATAGATATTCAGATTAGTCCGGATAAAAATATGATCTGCAATGATTCCGGGCCAACTTTAATAAATCCCAACGAAGTCGTTTATCAAGAACCGCTTCGTACTGCAAGGTATGTAAGACTATCATATAAAACAATTTCTTCTCCACAACCGACTCCAATCAAAGTATGGTATCAAGGAAAAGAATAAATGAAATACAAAGGAAACTTTTTATATAATTTTCATATTATAAATCAGAGCAAATTTTTTTGTTCAAAATTTAATATGGAGTGATTAAACATGCCAGGAATGCCTATATTCCAAAATTCACCGAGTCAATTAAAAGGTCAAATTTATGTTGTTGACAATACCACTGATAATGTAGTACCTTTACACGTTGACAATTCAGGTAACCTTCCTGTCAATTTTGCTGCCGACAGCACAATTAATACTGTAAATACTGTCAACACAGTAAATACCGTTACCGCTGTTACAGATATTACGAATGATGTCGGTATTATAAATGGTGCTACACCACTAAACGTAGGTACGGTAACCGCTGTTACAGATATCACGAATGATGTTGGTATTGTAAACGGTACTTCTGCATTAAACGTTGGTACAGTTACTGCCGTTACAGATATTACCAATGATGTTGGTATCGTAAACGGTACTACCCCTTTAAACGTCGGACTTTCCGCAGGTACAAACGTAATTGGTAAAGTTCAAAATGATCTAGTATTCACAAATGTAGACTCTTTTGGCGCCGGTGCAATATTGACATCAAAAACTGTCGATGAGACTGCTGCTGTAGTAGCTGACGCACAAGATATTTCACAACAATCTTCTTATAATTGGTTTATTAAAAATACCGGTTCACAAGATATCACATTAGTAGTCAAAATCAGTCCTGATAACACCAATTGGTTGGATGATACTGGAGATACCATCACTGTAGCAACAGGTGAATCTAAAATGATCACTGTAACAAACTTCTTAAAATATGCATCATTTACAATTGCTGCTTTAGGGGCAGGATTAAGTACAACGGTTATTTCGTGCTTCCAAGCACAACATTAATCGTAACAAAACAACCTTCTCGATCAAATATATGGTCTTTAAGTTATAAATCAAAACGGCTCTTTATATTCTGAAAAGAGCCGTTTTTTTATTTTCTTAATTTTTCTTAATTATTCTAATTCTTATATAAAGTTTCAGTATTGCAATGATATACTGTTTATAAAATAAATCATACTTTAATAAGTTTAAATTCCCTACTTTCTTATACCTATTTTCGTATCGTTTTAATGAGAGGAGAATAGCAATGAAATTTAAAATGAAACGATCTTTAATCCTATTGATTTGTATTTTTCTTTTTACATCCTGTACAGTCAGTCCAACACCAGAACAAAAACTGGATCACCATTTAATGAAACTAACAAAAGATTCCAACTCTCCCTCCCTCTCTGTTCTGATTGCTGATCATGGGAAAGTTGTATATAAAAAATCGTTTGGTTATGCTAATGTAGAAGAAAAAATCCCTGCAACACCAAGTACAAATTATCGTTTGGCTTCCGTTACAAAAATGTTTACCGCTATGTGTATCATTTTATTAAAAGAACAAGGCCGTCTTGATTACGAAGCTCCGGTACATACAATCTTAAAAGATTTTCCTGAGTACGGAAAAGATATTACGGTTCGTCATCTCTTAACCCACACTTCTGGTCTAAAAGACTATTACGGAGAGCCTACCGAACTCATCGGAGGCGGATTTACCGAAACCAATCAATTGACCGATCATGATGTATATGAAATTGTGAAACGAATGGATGGAACGTATTTTGAACCAGGTAAAGACTTTCAATACTCAGATACAGGCTATACCGTTTTAGGTCAAGTAGTGGAAGCCATTTCCGGCACTTCCTTGGCTGATTTCATGACAGAAAATATCTTTAAGCCACTTGATATGACACAAACAGTCGCCTATGATCCAGTTCATGACCCTACAATTCCTAACCGAGCTTTGGGTGCAGAACGACGAAAAGGTATCTATATCACCCATGATCAAAGCTACTCAAGCGGAGTACTTGGTGACGGAGGTGTATATTCTTCCTTAGAAGATCTATATAAATGGGATCAAGCACTTGATAACGGTACACTCATTAGCAAAGAAGCACTCAATGAAGCTTATCACATACCTTCCCATAACTTTCCTTCACAATCATACACCTATCGATGTGGCTGGTTTATCTTCGAATCTCAAAATGATATCATAGAACAAAGTCATAACGGTGCTACACAAGGATTTTCAACGTATTATTTAAAACAACCAATGCTTGGTAAAACATTAATTGTTCTAAGCAATAAAAACTTAAATGATGATGCTTATGAGTTACATACTCTTGTTCGAAGCCTATACGATTTTAAACCGACTAGTTATATTTAATCTTTTAACTACTTTCTTGAATACAATTTATCGGATTACGGTTTTAATAATAAAAGTAATAATTATACCAAAAAAAGCGGCTTCTTCAGAAGCCACTTTTGCTTTTTATTCAAATCATTTTCAATCGCATCTCAATTGTATTTTCTCCAAATCCAAACGAACGATAAAATTCGATTGTTTCTATATTTTCATAGGAAACGGTAATGGTAATTTCCTTACATCCTACTTTTTTCAACCATTCAAGGTGCCTCAAAATCAGTTTTTTTCCGATACCTTCTTTCCGATGCATAGAAAGAACATGAAGTGTTGCAATTTCACCTATTTTCCCATCACAAACTGAAATACAATATCCTACAACCTCTCCATCGATTTCAGCAACACTAATCTTAAGCAATGATGGATCATAGCTTAAAAACCCTTTCATCCGATCATGAAAATTCAGTCCCTCATACAAATATCCAAATTCCTTTGACAGTCTTTGATGATACTCTCTATTTTTTTCCCAAACATCTTTAATTACATCAATTTCTTTCATTGAAATATCTTTTATATTCATCTTGTTCCCCCTTAAAATAATAATTCTAAAAATTGTTTTGCATTGATACCCCAAATACATTCACCAATAGGAAAATTATTTAGTACATTCTGCAGTGCTTCTTTTTCATGTAAAACTCCTAAGCATTGCATTTCTAATTGAGAAATATCTTTTGTCCCAAAAAAGTCACCGTAAATTTTCATTTTTTGTATGATTCCATCTTCAACCGAAAAACAAACTTCTACCATACCAAACTCATATTTGCAGCATTTTTTAGCCGTATAATCCGGTGATTGACCAAAGTTCCAGTCCCATGTTTCGTATTTCTTTTTTGCGAGGCTATTAATCGCATAAATGTCATTCTCATTAAGAGAACATTCTTTGATTTCAGAGATATTCTCTTTAAAATACTGATAAAGTTGATTAAAAAATGAATCAGCATCCATTGGTTTTTTCAAATGCTCTGCTATATTCGTTACGCAGCTGCGAACGGACTTTACGCCCTTGCTCTCAATTTTCAATGGATTCGGTTTCAAACAAGCTGTCAGATCAGCTACATCCGCCGAAAATAAAATACAACCATGATGCATGATTTTTCCATTTCTTCGTGCTTGTGCATTGCCGCAGAATTTTTTTCCATCAATGAACAAATCATTTCTTCCAGACAATACTGCATTTACCCCTAACGTCTTTAGGAATTCACAAATCGGTTTTGTAAAAAACTCATAATCAGAAAATAAACTGGAATCATATTTCTGGATGATCGTATAATTAATGTTTCCTATATCATGAAAAACCGTTCCTCCTCCTGTTAATCTACGAACAACAGAAATTTCGTTCTCCTTTACATAATCTAAGTTTATCTCTTCAATTGCATTCTGATTTCGCCCTACAACTACAGTTCGATTATTTCGCCACAGAAGAAGGATTTCATCTTCTGCATGATCTAAAAAATACTCCTCTGCTGCTAAATTAAAATAAGGGTTTGTACTTGTATTTTTGATTAATAACATAAAATCCTTCTCCTTTTTGTAAAAATCTAACTTATTTTATCACACTAATTTTAATTTTCCAATTTAAAACATATTCTTTAACATATTCGAAACAAATCCTATACAACTATTGTCAGGATAATAGCTATCCTGTATTATTATAATAGAAAACACTAAATTACCAAACTGGAGGATCAAAATGGAACATTCAACAAATCAATATCCATTACTTGAAATTGACTTAAAAAAATTAAGAAATAATATCGAGCAGGTAGTGAACCGTTGCAGCAAAGTCGGAATTGAAGTTGCCGGTGTCATCAAAGGCTTTAACGGAATCCCTCAGGTAGCAGAACAATTTAAACTGGGCGGCTGTCGCTACATTGCCTCTTCCCGTCTTGAGCAAATTGAAGATGCAAAGAATTATGGCATTGAAGGGCCTTTTATGCTGATTCGAATTCCAATGCCAACTGAAATTCCAAGATTGGTTTCTCTGGCAGATTACAGCTTACAAAGTGAAATATCCGTGATTGACGCATTAAACGAAGAATGCATTCGTCAAAATAAAAAGCATAGTGTCATTCTTATGGCTGACATGGGAGATCTCCGAGAAGGATTCTGGGATAAAGACGAAATGGCAAAGGCAGCTCTTCACATCGAAAAAGACTTGGAAAACGTTCATCTACTTGGTATTGGCACAAACTTAGGATGCTACGGCTCCATAAAGCCGACTCCGGAAAAAATGAACGAATTGATTGAAGTTGCAGAAAAAATTGAAGAAACCATCGGACGACAGCTTGAAGTTATCTCCGGAGGTGCAACAAGCTCTTTTACAATGGTGCATGACGGCACTATGCCAAAACGGATTAACCATCTTCGTATTGGAGAAGGTATTATTTTAGCCTATGACTTACAAAAAGACTGGGGTTATGACATGAGCTACCTCAATATGGATGCATTTACTTTAAAGGTTCAGATTATTGAAGTAAAAGACAAACCAACTTATCCGGTGGGAGAAATCTTTATCGATGCGTTTGGTAATGTGTGCGAATACGAAGACCGAGGCATTCGAAGAAGGGCATTACTTGGACTCGGCAAACTAGATGCATGCGATCTCAGCAAGCTTCTTCCGCGTACAGAGAACATTGAAATTTTAGGAGGAAGTTCTGACCATACCATAATTGACGTTGAAGATAATAAAGATAATTTACAAGTAGGAGACATTCTAGAGTTTGACATTTGCTATACAACAATGTTATTTTTAACCAACTCAAAAAATGTAAATATTCAATGCATCTAATCGTAAATTGTCATTAGCCGATATTATTCAAAATTAAAAGAGCAGAGTATTCTCTGCTCTTTCTATTTGTAATTTAATTATTGTTTGCTTGTTCTCATAAATCGTTTATTTACTATTTGCTATGACTCTAATCAAATCACTGAACACGCCGTATCCTGTTTGCAGAAGCTCTGGATTATGCTCAACAATCGTTAGCTTACCCATTAAATCTGTCGTAATAGAAACTGCGCTAGATGTCCCGTCAATATGAGCAATCAATTCATCCATTGGCACTTCAATAGGCTTCACAGTTCCAACTACTTTACCGTCTTCGATCACACCACGACAGAAAAGCTTAATGCAGCACCCTCTATTTGCTGCTTCTTTGATGTTTTCTTCCGTGATATCTTCAATGCCTTTCCGATCAATATCCTTAGGCGTGATATTCGCACCCATAAGAACGTTCAACAATGCTGTCGTTTTTGCAGCTGCATCCCATCCTTCCATATCCATAGAAGGATCGGCCTCGACAAACCCTCTTCTGCGTCCTTCTTCCATTACCTCATCGTATGGGATTCCTTTTGCTAATTCCTCAAGCACAAAATTGGTCGTGGTGTTCAAAATACCGCTTACTTCTGTTACTTTACAGAATTTTAGCGTATCTTCAACCAAGTTAAATATTGGAGTGCCGTCCATTACTGTTGTTTCATAATAAAAACAAACACCTTGCTTCTTTGCAAGTTCCTTTAATTCATCGTACGCCCATGCGATTGGTCCCTTATTCGCTGTAATCGCATGTTTTCCTCGCTTCATTGCACACTTTAAATGGTCGATTGCAGGTTGTCCGGTAAAAATTTGAAGCGGTGTTAATTCAAGCATTACATCATAGTCTACCGTCTCGATGACTTCCATCGATGTCAATTTTGAATACTGTGATGAGTCAGTATTAAAAGAACCTTCCTCCTCAATTTGTCGACAAGCCTCCTTTAAATCAATTCCATCCTGACAAAGCAGACTACCACGACTTCCTGTTGTAATTGCAACAACATTAACATCACAACCCATAGTTTTTTTTATAACTTCATGTTTTTCTACGAGTATCCCTGCAAATGCCCTTGCTGCATTTCCAAAGCCTATCATCGCTACATTCAAATTTCTCATTTCATCCTCCTACCGATTTGCTTCTGCATACCGTTTAATCTTTCTGGCAGTCGTTTTCTCAAATTCTACTTTTCGAAGCTCCATTCGCTGTATTCTCTTATATATTGGCTGCTGCTTGTTCAACTCATCTATTTTTTCCCAAAGCAGCCGCTCTGCATCCGCCTGCTCATATCCGATTCCCAAAGCTTCTTCCAATTCTTCATGATCGGCTTTTATGGCTGCAAAAATTACCGTCTCTCCATCTTCTTCGCGCATTCTTCCGGATATAAGACATTCCTCTACATAAGGAATTTTATTCAAATAATACTCCAGTTCCTCCGGAAATACATTTTTACCATTTTTCGTAATAATCACATTCTTCTTACGGCCTGTAATGTGTAAAAATCCTTCTTGATCCATATAGCCCAAGTCTCCGGTATGAAACCATCCTTCCTTTAATACTTCGGCAGAGGCTTCCGGATTGTTATAATAACCCATCATAACATTTTCCCCACGAATGCAAATTTCTCCAATGCCAGTATCATCTACATCCACGATCTTACATTCCATTCCAGGAGGCATACATCCTGCCGATGATGAATTCGGCTTAATATCTGGATTTAATGCAGCAATCGGCCCACATTCTGTCAAACCGTATCCTTGTAAACAATTTATTCCGAAATCTTGAATTCCTTCAATGATCGCCGGATCCACCGGTGCTCCCCCAGAAATTAGAAGTCGTAAACGCCCTCCAAATACAGATGTCACTGATTTTAAAAGCAATGGTGCTAAATTTAATTTTATCTTTTTTGTAAAATGATTTATTTTTAATATCTTCTTTAGATTTTTATCGACTCCTTTTTTCTTTGCTGATTTCCATATTTTACTGTATAAATTTTCTAAAATAAGAGGCACACATAAAAA
Organism: Anaerovorax sp.; assembly: GCA_034927775.1. GTDB lineage: Bacteria > Bacillota > Clostridia > Peptostreptococcales > Anaerovoracaceae > IOR16. Next base: position 13,308 of record JAYFPL010000131.1, read on the forward strand.
TACAGTCGGCTTTGCCTCTGCTAAATTTTTTACAATGTATTTTAATCCCTCACAATATGCTATGGCTGCACCACAAAACAAAGGACATAAAAATCCACACGTACATTCATAGGTATGATGAATCGGCAATACAGAAAAAAAGACGTCCTCTTTCCCAATTCGAACTAATGTTACCATTGACATCAAGTCGGCGGCAATGTTTCGGTGCGAGAGCATAACGCCCTTTGAAAGTCCTGTCGTTCCGGAAGTAAATAATAGTATGCTCATTACTTCCGCATCAATTTCCGCATCTAAGAAAGTACGGTTTCCGGTTTGCAATAGATTGTAACCAATCTCAAGCAGACTTTTCTGAGAAAAAGTATCCTCCGCTATTTCTGAACCTTTCATATTAATTAGAAACAACAATTTAGTTTGTCCACTTTGTTTCATTCTGCGAAACATTTCCTCGTATTTTTTATCGTAAAAAATACATTCAATCTCTGCCTCCTGAACCAAATGCAGCAATTCATTTTCCGGAAGCTCCTTGTCCAAAGGAACCACAACGCCAACTCCACTTACGGTTGCCAAATAAGTAATGGCCCATTGATAGCTGTTTTCACCAATCACGCCGATGCGCTTCCCAGACAAACCCATGGAAAGAAGCGCCGTACCGAGTGCCTCTACATCTTCTTTAGCCTTTTGATAGGTGATGGCACGGTACGGTTCGCCCGGCTCATCTTTTACAAAAAACGCCGGGCGGTCGGCGTACAGCTTTGCACTTGAAACAAACATATCCCGAATGTCAGTAATCGGACGAACATTTTTATATCGAACCCTCGAATCCGAGCTGTTTTTTATTTTTTCTATTTGTTGCATTGCCCATTGTTCTTTGTTTAAATTTGACATCCCAAATTCCCCATTTCTTTTATTTGTAAGTTCTTTTTATTTTTTTCGTTGTCGTTTTTTCAAATTCCTCATTTCGAATTTGAAAACGTTTCACACGCTTATACGTTGCCATATGATCATTGGTATCATCAATTACTTGTTTTAACAACTTCCGCAGCGCTTCTTCCGACAATTTTCCTAATTTCTCCTCAATCACACTATATTCCGGTACAATTTCCGCAAACACAACGGTCTCACCAGACTTTTCATCTTCAATTCCGGAAACCAACACTTCCTTGATGTAGTCATTCTTTCCTAAGTGAAACTCAACTTCCTCCGGAAAAATATTCTTTCCGTTTTTCGTAACAATCACATTTTTTTTGCGACCTGCTATGTATAAAAATCCATCTTTATCAAAGTAACCGTAATCACCCGTATAAAGCCATCCATCTTTTAAAACCTTCGCTGTTTCCTCGGGGTCTTTATAATATCCAATCATGACCGAATCACCCTTACAAATGATTTCGCCAACTCCATTCTCATCCTTATTGATGATTTCAATCTCAGTCCCCGGCATAGGAAGGCCTGCGGCCGCATCTTTATAATATCGATCGGTATTAACGGCAATAATCGGTGAATTCTCAGTCATTCCATACCCTTGAATCATTGTAATGCCCATAGCATTAAAATCGGAAACCACCTGAGGGTCTATAGCCGCAGCACCTACAATCAGTAAACGCATATGCCCGCCCAGAGCTTGATGTACGCTCTTAAAAAGTTTCTTGGTTGCTTTTATATTGAACTTATTTAATGTTTTTGAAACGGTGATTGCAGCACGCATCTTATCGGCTTTTCCGCTTGCTTCTGCTTTTTTCCATACTTTTTTATGCATAGACTCAAAAATAAGCGGTACACCTAGCATAACCGTTGCCTTGGCTTCTGCCATATTTTTTACAATGTACTTTAATCCTTCACAAATAGCAATGCTACACCCTTGATACAACGCTGTCATATTATGACATGTAAACTCATAGCTATGGTGCATCGGTAATACGGAAAGTCCCGTTTGATTGTCCCTTACATTCACATACTTAGACATATTATATACATTTGCGCAGATATTTTTATGAGAGAGCATGACACCTTTTGCCATTCCGGTTGTACCGGAGGTAAATAGAAGCATATGCATTGCTTCAGGGTCAATCTCTGCATCAATAAAATAACGGTTTTCCTCTAAAATGAGTTTTTTCCCACGTTCAATCAAATGTTTTAAAGATAAAATGTTATGATTATCGGAAGCTGCGTCCATACTAATAATGCAGTCAATTCCTTCTACACCTTCTAACGCTTCAAATACTTTACGCTCCACCTTTGCAGAAAAAACAATGGCACTTACTTCCGCACGAATCAATAAATTTTGTATTTCACCGGAAGACAATTCACGGTCTAATGGTACGATAACACCGGTTCCGTTGGCAATTGCCAAATAGGATACAATCCATTCATATCGGTTTTCTCCAATTAAAGCAACCTTTTGTCCGGTTAGCTTTAAATCCATAAATGCCGTACCTAAGCAATCAATGTCTTCCTTTAACTGCTGAAAGGAAATGGGACGATACACGCCGCCGGGTTTGTCTTTTACTAAATAAGCTGCTCGATCCTTATAAAGTTCTGCGGAACTGTGAATCATATCCTTCAAGTCCCGTATCGGTCGATTTTCATAGAAATCCTCTTTATATTTGCTGTTACTCATAACGTATACCCCGTTTCTAATCTTTTCTTACATTTTATATGTAATAATAGAAGCTCGTTGTTTATTTTATCACTCTCACCTTGATAAGGCAATGATTTTCACGCTTGACCTGTGAAAGTGTTTTCTATATTATAAGAATATAAAAAATTCAAAAAATTTAAAAAGGAGTTAAAAAAGAATGGAAATACAAAAACGGCAATATGGCCTTTTTACTTCCATTGCAATGATTGTCGGCATTGTAATAGGTTCAGGAATTTTCTTTAAATCTGACAATATTTTGGTCTATACACAAGGCAATGTGATGCTTGGTGTCCTATTATTCTGCATTGCCGCCTTCGCAATTATATTTGGTTCCTTATCCATCAGCCAGCTTGCGAGCTTAACCGATAATCCAGGTGGATTTATCACGTATGCAGAAGAGTTTGTAAGCCCTCGTTTCGGTGCCGCCTTCGGCTGGTTTCAAGTATTTATTTATTATCCTTCTCTCGTTGTCGTTGTGTCATGGGTTATCGGAATTTATATGTCACAGCTTTTCGGTTGGGATTTGGGGTTAAATGGTCAAGTACTCATCGGCATTCTATGGTTTATCCTTTGTTTTGCTTATAATACGCTGTCTGCAAAAATCGGCGGTTATTTTCAGAATGCTTCAACAATTATTAAACTAATTCCTTTGTTTGTTATCGCCATTTCAGGTCTTCTTTTTGGTGATCCTTCTAACGTATTTACGAATCCTTCTCCGGAAGCAGCCAATGCCACAAAATCTCTTTTGTGGATGGCCGGAATCGGACCGATTGCCTATTCCTTTGATGGCTGGATTATTGCAACCGCAGTGGCACATGAAGTAAAAGATTCGAAAAAGAATATGCCTCGTGCATTGGTTGCAGCTCCACTGTTCATCCTAGGGTGCTACTTGCTGTATTTTATTGGAATCTGTTCCGCAGTTGGTACCGATCAAGTAATTGCGCTCGGTGATGGCAGTGCAATCGCTGCATGTAATTCTTTGTTTGGAGAAAACATCGCAAAACTATTTATGGTCTTTGTTGTAATTTCTGTAATGGGTACTGTAAATGGTATCATCCTCGGATACATTCGAATTCCATATTCCCTTTCATTAAAAGAAGCCTTACCGTTTCCTAGCTTAAAGAAAGTAAACGAATCCTTTAATATTCCGATTTACTCTTCTTTATTTTGCTTTATTATTACTTTAATTTGGTGGGCAATCCATTACTTTACGATGCGATATAATATCTTAGCCAATTCAGATGTTTCCGAAATTGCAATTGTTGTAAGTTATATTTTATATATTGTTTTATATTATCAAGTTTTCCGTCTTTGGAAAAAAGGACAGATACAAGGTGCGATTAAGGGAATTGTATTTCCACTTCTTGCAACAATCGGTTCTCTTTTTATCATGATTGCCGGACTTCAGAATCCATTGTTCCTAATTTATGTATTCATCTGTTTCTTAGGTCTTTTGGGTGGCTGGATATTTTACGGAAAAAAGTCTTTTTCCTAAAAAAACTTTTT
>JAYFPL010000036.1:0-21371 GCA_034927775.1 Anaerovorax sp.
GCCATGAATTATGAAGATTTTGGATTTAATCCGGCGGAAATTGATTATGTTTTACTCAGCCATGCTCACATTGATCATTGCGGGAGAATCCCTCTATTAGTGAAGAGGGGATTTAAAGGTAAAATATATTGTACGGATGCAACTGCTGATTTGGTGGAGGTAATGCTAAAGGATAGCGGATACATTCATGAGAAAGAAGCAGAGTGGAAAAACCGTAAGGCGGAACGTGCAGGAAAAGCATTGGTAGAACCTCTCTATACTTATAATGATGCTTTGGATTCTTTAAAATACATTACTCCTGTACTTTATGATCAACTAGTCGAAATCAATGAACAAATGAAAGTTGTATTCAATGATGCGGGACATATTTTAGGTTCTTCCATCATAGAACTTTGGGTTGAGGAAGAAGAGCGAGTTTCAAAAATTGTTTTTTCAGGCGATTTGGGTGTTATGAATCGACCTATTTTAAGAAATCCAACGAAAATAAAAAAAGCAGATTACGTTATTATGGAAACAACGTACGGAAATCGTATTCATGAAAAAAATTCCATCAGTATCGATCGACTGATTGACATTGTCTTAGAAACAACAAAAAGAGGTGGAAATGTTGTCATCCCTTCTTTTGCAGTTGGACGGACGCAAGAATTAATTTATGAATTTAATCGTTTTTATGAAGAGAATTCTAAGTATAAAAAAGAATTGGACAAACTAACTGTATATGTAGACAGCCCAATGGCAACTACAGCAACAGAGGTTTTCCGAAAAAATGCACAGGTTTTTGATGAGGAGACAAAAGCCTATATATTAAATGGAAATAATCCGCTTGATTTTAAAAATCTAGTATTTACCAGAACAAGTGATGAATCTCGAGCTATTAATTTTGACCATGAGCCCAAAATCATTATTTCTGCAAGTGGTATGTGTGAGGCAGGAAGGATTCGTCATCATTTAAAACATAATTTATGGGATTCTCGTAACAGCATTGTTTTTGTAGGATACCAAGCAGAAGGTACTTTAGGCAGATATCTTGTTGAGGGAGAAAAAGATATTACACTTTTTGGAGAGAAAATTCATGTGAATGCGGAAATTCATAATTTAGAAGGTTTTTCGGGTCATGCAGACAGAGAGGGCTTACTGGATTGGCTGAGCGGATTTCAAAAGGCTCCCCACGATATTTTCTTAGTACATGGTGAACAAGAATCAAAAAATGATTTTGCAGAGACGGTAAAGAAAGAATTGGGATATGATTGTACGGTTATTAATAGTGTATCAGAATATAAATTGAATCATATTACAACACTTACATCACAAGAAGCAAATGCTGAAATTGTTGATAAAGAAGAGGTTTTAAAAATGCGGGATCGCATTGCAGACATTCACGACGATTTAGAAAACATTCTATATCGTACCAACTTAGCGATGGGAGATTCAATCACCCCAGAGCGTATGATAGAAATAAACAATATTATATTGGAATTGCAGAAGAGCACGTTAAATTTAGGTTCAACGATCACACTGGAAGAAGAACCGAGAACCATTGAAATAAAAGCACAAAAGATAAAGGAGGATTAACTTTTGGAAGAGGTAATCGTTATTGGAATTGCAGGAGGAACGGGCTCGGGAAAAAGTACATTAATTGATCGTATTAAAAATGAATTTGACAATGCAGTATCTATACTAAGTCATGATTTTTATTATAAAAGCCATGATGAATTACAGTTTGAAGATAGGGAAAAACTCAATTATGATCATCCGGATGCTTTTGATACGGATTTGATGATTGAGCATATTATAGCTTTAAAAAAAGGAATGAGCATCCTTCGGCCCGTTTACGATTTTGTAATTCATAATCGTACCAAAGAAACCATTTCAGTGGAACCTAAAAAAGTAATTTTAGTGGAAGGTATTTTAATTTTTGAAAACAAGAAATTAAGAGACTTATTCGATATTAAAGTTTTTGTTGATACGGATGCAGATGTAAGGATTATTCGAAGAATTTTAAGAGATGTCAGTGATCGAGGCCGCAGTTTGGAATCCGTGATTCATCAATATCTGACAACGGTTAAATTGATGCATGAGGAGTTTGTTGAACCAAGTAAAAAATATGCCGACATTATCATTCCGGAAGGTGGATATAATGTTGTTGCACTCCAAATGCTAAACGAACGAATCAAATCTTTACTTAAATAACAAATAGTAAAAAATAATTATTAGAATTATTTTTGCAGAGCAATGCCCTTTTTTAAAAGGGCATTTTCTATACGCAAAAATGCAGAAATATCTTTACAACCGATGCGATGCAGATGAATCCCTTCGGTTAAATCACTAAGTGGTTTGCCTTCTCCTTCTTGAACTCTTGCGGCGAATAAATCAGCATCATAGCGGGAATGAATAGCAAGAGAACCTGATATTTGACCGTAGATTGCATGTTCAATGGTTACGTCAATGAGACTGCCGCCATAATCAACAACGGTGTAAAGTTCTTCAATTAACTGTGAAGCAGTATGTTTGCAAGCAATTACGCCGATATAACCAAAGGAATTTTGGGTATCATCTTCTGCAGAATAAAGGTATCCTCGAGGTGTGGCAGATATATTGTTGCCAGAAGCTCGCAAAATAGCAATATCTCCAACAATCACTTGACGACTTACCTTAAACTGGGAAGCCAGAACCGTTGCACTGATTGGTGAATTTGACTGTTGAAGTGCATTTAGAATTTGTTGACGTCTTGTCTCTGTTTGCATGAAAGATGCTCCCTTCATAATTCAATGTCATTTTAATTATGATAGCATATATAGAAATATTGGTCAAATGACAACTTGATATGTGTCTTGACATGTATCATGCCGTCTGATAAAATAAAAACGTTTTGATACATAGATTTTTATTTGGAGGGAAGAATGGAGCGAGTAAAACAGTTTTTAAAACGAAAGGACATCGAATTTTCAGCCAAGCGTTACTTTAATGATGCTTTATCGGCAATGGCCTTAGGTTTATTTGCATCTCTTTTAATTGGATTAATTATAAAAACATTGGGGGAGCAAAGTGCTTTGCTTTTAGGTGGTAATGTAGTGTCTGACTTCTTTATTGCCACTGGGGGTACTGCAATGAAATATATGGGCCAAGCGATTGGCGGTGCTGTTGCCTTTGGACTAAAATCACCACCTTTAGTACTCTTTGCAAGTATCATTACAGGGGGAATGGGTGCTGAATTAGGTGGGCCGGCAGGGGCTTTTCTTGCCGCAGCATTTGGAGCAGAGTTTGGGAAAGCGGTTTCAAAAGAAACAAAGGTAGATATTATTGTAACACCATTTGTGACAATTGTTATGGGAGCGATTGCTGCTCATTTTTTTGGACCTGTTGTTTCAGCATTGATGACTGGGCTTGGAAAAATTATTATGACAGCTACGGAAATGAGACCATTTTTGATGGGGATTATAGTTGCAGTTGTTGTTGGATTAGTTTTGACTGCACCGATTTCAAGTGCTGCACTTTGTATTATGCTGAATTTAAGCGGATTAGCCGGAGGCGCAGCAACGGTAGGGTGCTGTGCACAAATGATTGGATTTGCAGTCATTAGTTTTCGAGAAAATGGAGTTGGAGGATTACTGGCGCAAGGTATTGGTACTTCTATGCTGCAGGTATCAAATATTATAAAGAATCCTTGGATATTACTTCCACCAACGTTGGCGGGTGCAATCATTGGTCCGATTGCAACCAGTAAATACTTTGCAATGACGAATATACCAGCTGGTTCAGGCATGGGAACATCTGGATTTGTTGGACAAATTGGAACATTTACCTCTATGGGATTTCATGGACAAGTCTTCTTTTTTATTTTAATTTTACATTTTATTCTTCCAGCTGTTATTGCTTGGATTGCAGATTATGGTTTGAAAAAATTAGGGAAAATCAAAGTAGGCGATTATAAACTAGATCTATAATAGTTGTATGAAAAAAGGACGTTTCAGTTGAAACGTCCTTTTAATTATTAAAATAAATATCAATCTATCTCATTAAATATGTAAATTAAGTGATTAATATTTTTCTTTCGCAACGTGAGAAGCAATTTCTGCTTTTACAAGCTGTTTAATCTGCCAAGCACGCTTTTTAGAAGCATAGAAAGCACTGTTGCATCCTGGGTCAAGGTTGATTTCCAAGCCTTCTTTGCAAAGTGTATTGATTTTTGCTGCTAAAGCTGCAATTTCATGGTGAATATCATTGGTACGATCTGCCTTATATATCTTTTCAGATGCCTCTTCGGAAAGAGAAATAAATTTTTCTGCCGGAGCACCACATTTTGGACAGGTACTTGGAGCAGAATCCCCTTCCGTAATATAACCACATACACTACATTTCCATAACATAATCATTTCCTCCTTTATTTTAGGTTTATATTTTATTTAATATTTTTATTATACCCACGATAAAAATCAAGCAAACATGATAATAAAATGTTTGTTTCAATTTTATTCGACAAAACCAAACAAGAACTTTCAGTTGTAATATTACTAAAAAAATGGTACTATCTAATAGTCTTCTTTTTCCAAAGAAGGAACTCTTACTGTGAAAACTGAAGAAAAAAAGGAAAAGGTCTTAAGATGGAAATAGAAATGAAATATGGCATAGGGGATAAAGAATGTGCCGAAAATATTTGGGATGACGAGGATCTTTTACGCATAGCAGACATAGAATCGAGAGAAACTATTTTAATGAAAGCCGCGTATTTTGACACTGATGATTATGTCTTGTCTAAGCATGATATTGCTTTTCGTGTACGAATGGAAGGAAACCGAGTGGTAGCTTCCTTAAAATGGAACGGAAGTTGTGAAGAGGGACTTCATAGTAGAGAGGAAATTAATGTTCCAATCAACGATGAGGCATGCTTGATTATGCCATCGCCGGAGGTTTTTAAGGAAAGCGAACAAGGAAGAGCGGTTCTTGAACTTTTAGGTGATAAACAGTTGCATAGTTTAATTGAAACATGTTTCTTACGTAAACGTATGCGCATTGATTCGGGAAATGCCATTTGTGAAGTTGCAATTGATGAGGGCGAAATTGTAACAGATTTTGGGACGGTACCGATTTGTGAACTGGAGATTGAATTATTCTCTGGTGAGGAAGAAGAAGTAAGCGTAATTGGGGAACGACTTGCACAAAAATATAATTTGGTAGCTGAAAATCGAAGTAAATATGCGAGAGGCCTGGATCTATTAAAAACAGGAATGGCTAAAATAAACGATAAAAAATAGAGAAATAAAGAGGGACTTGATGAAAAAATCGAGTCTCTTCTATTATTTTTAATAAAAATAGGGTAATAAAGAGGCATAAGTGTTGTCAAAAGCCTCTTTTTCGTAAATACTCTTTACTTTATAGTAGGAAAACGATATAATAATGTGCGCAGTTTATGCATTTTCGTAACTTAGACGTACAAAATAAGAAAAAGCAAGTGTAAAAATGCTTTACACTTATAACCATTTGCGATTCTGCACATGGGAATAAAATAAAATAAAAAAATAGCTAGGCAAATTTATGGTTATTCTTAAAGAGGTATGGTCATTTTGTTTGCCTTGTTCGTTGAGATGGAGGACAAAAATGAAAGCAACTTTATTAACTAAAGAAAAAAATGACGCAAAATTCACTATGACCTTTTCTGCTGAAGATTTCGAAAAGGCATTGGGAGAAGCTTATCAGAAGAACAAAGGTAAATTTGTAGTGGATGGTTTTCGTAAAGGAAAAGCTCCAAGAAAATTAATTGAATCTAAGTTTGGTGAAGATGTATTTTATGAAGATGCAATCAATGAAATGTTTGCAGCAGGATATCCACAAGCTTTAGAAGAATTATCATTAAATCCGGTAGATCGACCATCTGCTGATTTTGGTGAGGAAAAAATTGAAAAAGGTAAAGATTTCACAGTAACCATTACCGTAACTTGCATGCCTGAATTTGAAATTAAGGATTATAAAGGCGTTAAAGTAGAAAAGATTGAACATCCAGTTACGGATGAAGATGTAAATAAAGAGTTAGAAGGATTACAGAAGAGAAATGCCAGAATGGTTGTTGTTGACAGAGCAGCAAAAGAAGGGGACACTGTCTTAATTGATTATGCTGGTTTTGTTGGGGAAGAACAATTTGAAGGCGGCACTGCAGAAAGACAGCCGTTAACTTTGGGCTCCAATACATTCATTCCTGGATTTGAGGAACAATTGATTGGCGCAAATGCAGGTGAAGAAAGAGATGTAAAGGTTACTTTCCCAGAAGAATATCATGCAGAAAATTTAGCTGGAAAAGAAGCTGTTTTCAAATGCAAGGTACATGAAATTAAGGAACAGGAATTACCGGCACTTGACGATGACTTTGCAAAGGATGTAAGTGAATTTGATACTCTTGAAGAACTGAAGAAGGATACAAGAGAAAAATTAGAAAAAGCAGCGACAGAAGCAGTAGAGTATGAAACGAAGAACGCTGTGCTGGAAAAGGTATATGAAGCAAATGAAATTGACATTCCGGATTGCATGGTTGAAGATCAGTTAAATGAAATGCTTCAGGAGTTTGAACAGCAGTTATCTCGTCAAGGACTAAACTTACAAATGTACTGCCAGTATTTGAATAAAGAATTGAAAGAGTTAAGAGAAGACCTTCGTGCAGATGCTCAGAAAAAGGTTAAGACTCGTCTTGTAATAGAAGCAGTAGCTGATGCAGAAAAGATGGAAGTTTCTAAAGAAGAAATGGAAAAAGAAATGCAGGCTATGGCAGATATGTACAAAATGGAACTATCCAAGCTACAGGCAATGATGCATATGGAAAACCTTGCTTACTTGCAGCAGGATATAAAAATGAGAAAAGCTATAGAATTTATGTTTGAAAATGCGATAATTGAGTAATAAATAGTATATACATCAAAAAGAGAGGGGTAAAGAAAACATGAGTTTAATTCCTATGGTAGTGGAACAAAGCAGCAGAGGCGAACGCTCCTATGATATTTATTCAAGATTATTGAAAGATCGAATTGTATTTTTAGGTGAGGAAGTAAATGAAACCACAGCAAGTCTTGTGGTAGCACAACTTTTGTTTTTAGAATCTGAGGATGCTGATAAGGATATTAGCTTTTATATTAACAGCCCGGGAGGCTCAATTACCGCAGGGATGGCAATTTACGATACGATGCAGTATATCAAACCGGATGTTTCAACGATATGCATTGGTATGGCAGCAAGTATGGGGGCATTTCTATTATCCTCGGGTAAAAAGGGAAAGAGATTTGCGCTGCCGAATGCAGAAATTATGATTCATCAGCCTTTGGGAGGTATGCAAGGTCAAGCTGAAGATTTAAGAATTCATGCAGAACGGATTATCAAAACAAAAGATAAGCTAAATCGTATTTTAAGCTTAAATACAGGGCAGGATTTTGCTACCATTGAGCGTGACACCGATCGTGATAATTTCATGGATGCAGAAGATGCCTTGAAGTATGGGATTATAGACAAGGTGATTACCACTAGAAAATGAGGGGAGGATATATGAGCAAGTATGATGAAAGCAAGCAGCTTCGATGCTCCTTCTGCGGGAAACCGCAAGATCAGGTTCGCAGATTAGTTGCTGGGCCAAATGTATATATTTGTGATGAATGTATCGAGTTATGTCAAGATATTATAAATGAAGAGTTCTCTGTGACTGAAGAACAGGGAAAAAATCAAATAGAATCTGGGTCTTTACCAAGACCTAAAGAAATTGCACAGACTTTATCTGATTACGTCATTGATCAGGACAGTGCAAAGAAAACGCTTGCTGTAGCAGTATACAACCATTATAAAAGAATCAACAGTTTAAAGAAACAGAAGAGTGACGATGTTGAACTTCAAAAGAGCAATATCGTTATGATTGGACCAACAGGGTCTGGTAAAACATTACTTGCACAGACATTGGCAAAGATTTTAAATGTACCTTTTGCCATTGCTGATGCAACGGCACTTACCGAAGCTGGTTATGTTGGCGAAGATGTAGAAAATATACTTTTAAAATTAATTCAAGCCGCAGACTATGATGTAGATAAAGCTCAAAAAGGTATCATCTATGTAGATGAAATTGATAAAATTGCAAGAAAATCAGAAAATCCTTCCATTACACGTGATGTAAGCGGAGAAGGGGTTCAACAAGCTTTGTTGAAAATATTAGAGGGTACGGTTGCCAGTGTACCGCCGCAAGGTGGAAGAAAACATCCGCATCAAGACTTTATTCAATTCGATACAACAAACGTATTGTTTATATGTGGCGGTGCTTTTGATGGGTTAGATAAAATTATTCAAAGAAGAATCGGTGAAAAAACCATTGGTTTTAATTCAGAGATTGTTCAAACAAAAGTTGACTCATCTGACTTATTAAAGAAGGTACAACCGGAAGATTTATTAAAATTTGGTTTGATTCCAGAATTTATTGGACGTCTACCAGTTATGGTCACCTTGGAAGAGCTTACCAGAGATGCTTTGGTAAGAATTATAAGAGAGCCTAAGAATGCGATTTTAAAGCAATATAAAAAGCTTTTTGAACTGGATGATGTTGAATTAGAGATTGAAGAAGACGCTATTATGCGTGTAGCTGAAAAAGCGATTGAACGAAAAACCGGTGCTCGTGGATTACGAAGTATATTAGAGCAGGTTATGACAGATATTATGTATGAGATTCCGTCGAGAAACGATATACGTAAATGTATTATAACGAAAGGCACAATTGATTGTAACACTGGGCCAGCATTGGTGCTTTTGGAGGGAACCCAAAGCACTGAAGGCAGTGAAAAGGAAGAATCCGCATCATAAACAGACGGCCCTGCCGCCTGTTTTTGTTGCTTTGCGCATCTAGTTTTTTAAGAAGGAGGGGAACATTTATGGTAGAAAAAAAGAAAAAGGCTGCCCTAGAAGAACAAGAACCTGTTGAAATTAATACAAATATAGATGTTGAAATGAATGCTGATAATGAAAAACAAGATGAAATAGATAGAGCACAGGAAAAAGGCTCCCATATTATGCCTTTGATTCCTCTTAGAGGATTGACTGTATTTCCGAATATGGTTCTTCATTTTGATATAGGCAGAGAAAAATCCATTGCAGCTTTAGAAAAAGCTATGATGATTAATCAGATGGTATTTTTGACGGCACAAAAAGATGCAGAGACAGATTTACCTACTAAAAAAGATTTTTATCATATAGGTACAGTAGCTAAAATTAAACAGATGTTAAAACTTCCTGGAGACAATATCCGTGTTTTGGTTGAGGGTGTATGCCGTGGAGAAATGCGTAATCTCTTAAAGGAAGTACCTTATTTTAAATGTGAGGTTAATGAAATTTATGAGGAGCGCTTTGAAGTGTTGCCTCCGCGAATTGTAGCGCTTATGCGTACGGTTCTAAATGAATTTGAAGAATATCTTAGCTTTACTCCAAAGGGTGGTATGGATGTTCTTTCTTCGGTTGCATCTGAGGATCAGCCAGGTAGACTTGCAGATATTATAACATCTAACCTTGATATAAAAATTGAGGAGAAACAATCTATTTTAAATGCTTTTGATGTAGAAGAGAGATTGGAAATTCTTGGTTCAATGCTTAGCCGAGAAATTGAAATTCTTCATATAGAGAACGATATCAGCACAAAGGTAAAGACTCAAATGAATAAAACTCAGAAAGAGTATTATTTACGTGAACAGATTCGTGCAATTCAAGAAGAATTGGGACAAGATGAAGGAATTGAGGACGAGATTCAAAAGTGGCTGAAACAATTAAAGAAGTTAAAGCTGCCTGCAAAGCTGCATGAAAAAGTAGAAAAGGAAATTAAAAGACTGAATAAAATTCAGCCATCATCTGCTGAAGGTGGAGTCATTCGTACGTATATCGAATGGGTTTTAGCTTTGCCTTGGAATAAATCAACAAAGGATAGCATTGATCTCAAAGAAGCAAAGAAGATTTTAGATCAGGATCATTATGGCTTAGATAAGGTTAAGGAACGTATATTAGAGTATTTGGCTGTTATGAAGTTGGCAGGAAGTATGAAAGGACCTATTTTATGTTTAGTAGGACCTCCTGGCGTAGGAAAAACTTCTGTTGCAAAATCCATCGCTCGAGCTGTAAATCGAAATTTTGTTCGTATGTCACTTGGAGGAGTACGCGATGAAGCAGAAATTCGTGGGCATAGAAGAACTTATATTGGTGCAATACCGGGTAGAATCGTTTCCGCTATGAAGGATGCAGGAAGCAGTAATCCAGTGTTCTTATTTGATGAAGTGGATAAAATTGGTGCAGATTTTCGAGGAGATCCTGCTTCAGCGCTTTTAGAGGTTTTAGATCCGGAGCAAAATAAAGAATTCATGGATCACTATTTAGAGCTTCCATTTGATTTATCAAAGGTTATGTTTATCACGACTGCAAATTCAATAGAAACGATACCAAGACCGTTGCTCGATCGTATGGAGGTAATTTCTGTTTCCAGTTATACGGAGGAAGAAAAGGTAAAGATTGCACAGAAGTATTTGCTTCCGAAACAAAGAAAAGAACATGGGCTGAAAGAAAAAGATATTACCATTTCCGAAGATGGAATACGTTCTGTAATAAATGACTATACAAGAGAGTCTGGAGTAAGAAATCTGGAACGTGAACTTGCAAATGTATGTCGAAAAGCTGCACGTCAAGTTGTTGAAGGTAAAGATAAAAAGAAGCGAGTTACTCCAAGGAATATCGAACACTATTTGGGAAAGCGGCGTTATCATTACGATCGCATTAAAGATAATGATGAAATTGGTGTTGCAACTGGAATGGCATGGACAATTGTAGGTGGAGATACTCTGTTTATTGAAACTACTGTAGTGCCGGGAACCGGGAAACTAGTTTTAACCGGACAGCTTGGAGATGTTATGCAAGAATCGGCAAAGGCAGGAGTTAGCTTTATTCGTTCTCATTGCAAAGAGTTTGGTGTCAATGAAGAGTTTTATAAGGAAAAAGATTTACACATTCATATTCCGGAAGGTGCTACACCAAAGGATGGTCCTTCAGCTGGTGTTACAATGTGTACTTCTGTAATTTCTGCTCTAACAGATACACCAATCAGAAAAGAAGTTTCCATGACCGGAGAAATTACACTTAGAGGTAAAGTTCTTCCTGTTGGAGGAATTCGTGAGAAGGTTATGGCAGCACATCGTGCCGGAATCAAAAAAGTTCTTCTACCAAGAGGTAATGAAAAGGATATTGAAGAAATTCCTTCTGTGGTACGAAAAGACTTAACTTTTGTTTTACTGGATACCGTAGAAGACGCATTAAAAGAAGCTTTAGTAAAGTAAAAGCAAATAAAACGACGGAGGAAAGTTATGATAATTAAAAAGGCAGACTTGCTGGCGGTTGCGGTAAAAAAATCCCAGTATCCAGAGGACAACCTAAAAGAAATTGCTTTCGCTGGGCGATCGAATGTTGGAAAGTCTTCACTCATAAATATGCTGTTAAATCGAAGAAACTTTGCTCGTGTCAGTGGTAATCCGGGAAAAACAAGAACTATTAATTTTTATGAAATCAATGATAGCTTTCGCATTGTTGATCTTCCGGGATATGGATATGCAAAGGTATCAAAGTCTATTTCTGAGGGTTGGGGAGATATGATGGAAAATTATTTGTCCAGCCGTCAGAATCTATTAAAAGTAATACAGCTTGTAGATATTCGTCATGCACCATCTGTGCAAGACGTGCAAATGTATGAATGGCTTCGGTATTATGACTTAGATGGTATCGTAGTGGCAACAAAGGCGGATAAAATTTCAAGAAACGAGATGTTTAAGAATATTTCAGTCATTCGAAAAACTTTAAATTTATCGCAAGATGATTTGGTAATTCCGGTTTCCTCACTTAAGAAAACCGGGAACACTGAATTGCTAGAGGTTTTTGATTTACTGCTGGAGGATTAAACCATGCAATTTATTAGCTTGAGTGTTCTAATAAAACGAATAAAGGCAATCACGTATATGATGAGAGATAAGTCTGTGCCAAAAAGAAAAAAGGCATTGATTATAGCGGGTATTGTATATTTGGTTCTTCCTTTTGATTTAATTCCCCCTATAATTCCAATTTTAGGGTTTCTGGATGATATTGTTTTGTGGTTATTTATCTTAAGCTATTTAAAGGATGAGTTAGACAAATATTGGGTTGGGGATGAAGGGATCAAAACAACTTCAAAAAAATACCGTGGAAAAAATATTGTAAATGATGTAAACTTTGAAGTATGCGACGATGAGACGTGTGCAAAACAGGAAAGTAAAGAGGAATGCAGAGAAGATTGCATGAAAAGTAAGGAGAGACGATCGTGAAAGAAAAACAATATGAATTTGGTGAAATTCTAATTAGCGAAGAGCAATTGAGAGAAAGAACCAAAGAATTAGGAAAACAGATTACGGAGGATTATAAAGGAGAATCCATTTTAGCAGTATGCATTTTAAAAGGTGCAGTATTGTTTATGACGGATTTAATTCGTGAAATCGATTTGGATGTCATGATTGATTTTATGTCTGTTTCCAGCTATGGAGCTTCTACAAAAAGTTCTGGTGTCGTGCGTATTTTAAAGGATTTAGATACAGCGATAGAAGGAAAGAATGTTTTAATTGTAGAGGATATTGTTGATTCAGGATTGACTCTAAAATACCTTAAAGATTATTTATTGGGAAGAAAACCAAAGAGCTTAAAAATCTGTACTTTACTAGATAAACCAGCTAGACGAACTGCGGATGTCACTGCGGACTATTTTGGTTTTGAAGTGGGAGATCAATTTATTGTTGGTTATGGACTTGATTATAATCAAAAATATCGTAACCTTTCTTATATTACTTGTCTTGTTGAAAAATAAATGTTAATGGAGACTCAATTCTGAGCCTTTTAATAATAGAATTTACGTACATAAAAAGGAGAGTAAAAAAATGAGTTACAAAGCACCAATCGGATTATCTAATAAGCATTTGCATTTAAGTCAGGCAGATCTTGAAGCGTTGTTTGGAAAGGGTTATGAGCTACACCCTACTAAAGATTTAAAGCAGCCGGGACAGTTTGCTTGTGAAGAAAAAGTTGATATTGTAGGACCTAAAAATACCTTAAAAGGAATTCGTGTATTGGGTCCTGTTCGCCCTGAAACTCAGATCGAACTCGCAATGACCGATGCAAGAACCATCGGTATTGCTGCCCCGATTCGTGAATCAGGAAAGCTTGAAGGAACTCCAGGAGTAAAGCTGGTTGGACCTGCAGGAGAAATTGAGTTGGATCATGGAGTGATTGTAGCATTGCGCCACATTCACCTTTCCCCAGCACAGGCAGAGGAAGCTGGTGTAAAAGACAAAGACATCGTAAGCATTAAGGTTGAAGGTGATAGAGGTTTAATCTTCGATAATGTATTAGTACGTTCCGGAAATGGACACGAATGTGAAATTCATTTGGATACGGATGAAGGAAATGCAGCCGGCCTTGGAAACAATTCTTTCGGTGAACTTTTAAAATAATTTAGCTTGATTGAATGAGGCATTACGTAGCATGTTTTGAATAAAATGCAAAGTAATGTCTCTTTTTTTCTTTAATTTTTATTTATATAAATAGAAAGGGAGAATGAAAAATGAAACATTTAAATGAATATTTCGATCATACAATTTTAAAAGCAGAAGCGACTGAAGGCGATGTAATTAGAATTTGTGAGGAAGCAAAAAAATATGGATTCTATGCGGTTTGCGTCAATGCATGTTATGTTAATTTAGCGAAAAAACAACTGGAAGGCAGTGCAGTGAAGGTAGCTTCTGTAATCGGTTTTCCTTTAGGCGCTTGTGGTACAGCGGTAAAGGTTTTCGAAACTGAATGGGCTTGTTCGCAAGGTGCGAATGAAATTGATATGGTCATTTCTGTTGGGGCATTAAAAGAAGGTAAATTCGAAATGGTACGCGATGACATTCAGGCGGTTGTGGAGACAGCGAAAAAGCAAGGTGCCATTGTTAAAGTTATTTTAGAAACTTGTCTTTTAAGTGATGAGGAAATTGTCATCGCCTGCAATCTTTCGAAAGAAGCAGGTGCCGCTTTTGTGAAAACATCAACAGGATTTTCAACCGGAGGTGCGACGGTTCATCATGTAGCGCTAATGAAAAAAACTGTAGGTGATGTGATGCAGGTAAAAGCATCTGGTGGGATTCGAACACTAGAAACTACGAAAAAAATGATTGAAGCGGGAGCCGACCGGATTGGAGCAAGTGCATCTGTCTCTATTTTAAAAGAAGAAAACTAAAAAAAAGACCTCCTTAACCATGGAGGTCTTTTTCTTTTGCTAACTTCATGAGATAACTGTATTTTGTTTTTGCTGCGAGCATATCATAAATGGCTTGATCAATCAAATCAGCGTCAACTGCTTCATTAAATCGTGATTCTGCATCACGCCAATCTCTTTGAGCTTTATCAATCGAGTTGATTAATTTGCTTTCTTCTGTGACTGTTTGAGGAAGATTAATGAAATTTTTCCACATTACTTTCACATCCCTTTCCGCTTTTTCATTCTATTTTATGCCAATTATCATAAATTATACGGGAGGGAGTGTGATTTTATGGATATGCAAGCTGAAATCGGTATCTTACTAGCCTATGCAATGGGAATTTTATTACTATACGTTTTAGGGTACATGTTTTTAGTACCAATTAAGCTAGTAGTTCGATTCATAATGAATAGTATTCTTGGTGGAATTACCATTTTGGTTTTAAATTGGATTGGTGGATGTTTTGGGTTCCATCTAGCTCTAAACGTTATTTCAGCAGCGATTGTCGGATTGCTTGGCATACCAGGGATTATCCTATGGGTTATGTTGACAGCAATTCCTTTTTAGAGCATTTAAATTTTAATAGTATATCTGCTTTCGAAGACGATGGTATAAAATTGTTACTAAGAGAGAGTATACAATCGTCATTAAAATGGTCACAGGAACTCTTGGGAAAAGCAATGCGAGATAACTTGTTCCATAGAGGATAGATAACCAGAGTGTATTAAGACCAATCGAGCATACGCCTTCTGTTAGGAGCGTTATCAATAAAACGTTTTTCCATTTCATTTGACCGCCTATCATGGTTTTTAATAGGCCTGGTAAAAAACCTGTGAGACATGCTGTCAGAGTAAAACCCGGAAAATAAGGCCCTGCCGGAAATAAAGTAGCACCAATCAAATCGGCAAGGATGCCGGTGATGGCGCCTGATAAAGGACCTAAGAGAAAACCGGCCAGCATAAGAGGAATATTTCCTAAGCTGATACGAACGGAATTAAATCCGAGAAACGGAAGATAGAAGGCTAAAAATCGAGTCAATACAATACTGATCGTAGCGAAAAGTGTAATTAATAATAAATTTTTTGTAGTTAACTTTTTTTTCATACTAAAAAATCCTTTCTAATCTAAATAGATATAGCAAAAAACTACACTAAAGAGGAAAGGATTCCTTGCGATTTCCTTATTCATTTCTCTAATGCAGTAGTGGACGCAACACTACATCGCAAGCTTCCGCTTTTCGTTCATAAGCAACATCCCATCTTATGACACTTGACGCGTAATATTTACTCTACTGCTTTTAGCATACTATGCTCAGAAAAGATTTTCAAGCGAGATTTTTTCATTTAAATAAAGAAATTTTAATTGTTCATGAATGCACGATAATTCTCCAAGTGAGAGTGATGGATCTTTAGATTTTATATAAGATTCTGCACGGCCAATGGAGAAATCGGTATCAAGCAATGCTCTGCTGTCTAAGAAGAAAGTATAGATTTTTTTATTATCATGCCATTTGTCTGAAAAATCACTAAAATGCTTTTCTGCTGAGTCCCAGTCGTCATTTTCAATTTCAATCATGATATTCTGCTCAAGATTTTTTGATAATTCATCAATCGACTTTTCACAATAAAACATAAAGACAAGCCAAATTCCTAAAATCAAAAGGATATTAATAATTGAAATAATAAAAGAACGCATTTTATTTCCCCCCTTCTTTAACAATGTGTTTGATTGGATTTTTTGAATCATTGTGTTGATAAATATGAAGGTTTTTCTTTTCATCTGCATAGCAGAGAAAGACATTTTTATAATGCGTAATTTGTTGTTTTAGAAGTTCGCTTTTTAATTCATTTTCAGAGATACCTAATCGACAAAGATTTTGCATATATAGGATGCCATCTGCAATGAGTACCATAGGCATCGTTTCTTCTTTCATTGTTATGGACAAGTCCGATGGAGTAACAGGTCGTTTGTTTGGGGTTGGAATTACACTTAAATCACCATTTACCTCTAAAACGGCATAATCCAAATCTGCAATGGAAGGATAATTTTTTAGGCGAAGTTGTTCTACTAAATCATCAACGCTGATTCTCAAGCGTTTCATTTCTCGTAAGTCAAGAGCTCCTTTATCAATTAAAATAGATGGAGTTCCGGTTATAATTTTTTTAAAACGTTCGCTTTTTAAAGACAAGACTGAAATCAGCACTTGAAGAAAAAGTAAGGAAAATAGGGCAGTAACACCATTAAGCAGAGAGACATCCGGAGATTCAATGGGCAAAGAAGCCAATTCTGCAATCATAAAAAGGATAACCATTTGGAATGGATCCATTTTTGATAGCTCGCCTTTTCCCATTACTCGAAGCACAAATAATACAACTAAATATAATAGGAATGTCCTTATTAGTATAATAATCATTTTACACCTACCAATCTCAGTTTAGTTAAGTAAGATTAAATTACAATTATCAATTATTTTGTGCACAATTTTGTACGCTATGCAAAAATATGATATATAATAAAATATGAAAAATCAGAGAATCAACAGGAGATAAATATGAAACAAAATAGTTATAAATTTGCCTTGCTTTATATATTTGTGTATTCAGCAATGGGAGCTGTCTTTCCTTTAATTGGACAATATTTGATGAAATTAGGATTTACGGGAACTCAAATTGGTATTATAACTGCTTCTGCAACTGCAATTGGTATTGTTGCAGCACCTTTTTGGGGAAGTGTATATCATAAAACAAATAACAGCAAACGTGTGGTATTGTCACTTTGTTTTGCAGCAGTTATCGTTCCTGTTCTTCTTTTACCTATTTCTAATTTTTCACTTTTTCTTATTGGTTATATTATTTTATTCTTTTTTCAAATTCCTATTTGTCCTTTAATTGACACAATGACTTTAGAGGAAAATCATGGTTTTGGTTCCATTCGAAAATGGGGTGCAGTCGGATATGCCGGTGGGGTATTTATTGCAGGTCAATTGGCGGCTTATCTTGGATTACACTGGATTTTTATTATGTTTTCGATGACTTCTTTTGCGGCCGGCATTATGGTATTGTTCATTATGAGAGCAAAGACGGTTTTGAAAGAGGTTGAACATCAAAATGATATTTATAATAAACAAAAAACAGTAAGTATACCAAAGTTATTATGCAATAAAAAATATATAGCTATTTTATTAAGCGCATTTTTTGTCATGGGAACCAATATTGCAAATAATACTTTTTTTGGATTTTTATATACAAACGGGGGTGGGACCATCAGCGGAATCGGATTGGTTTTTTTATTTATGGCAGGAAGTGAAGCACCTTGTATGGCTTGGGTGCATCGTTTTTCCAATCGATTTACATTGGAACGAATGATTTTGTTTGCGATGATATTGTCAGCTTGCCGCTTTTTTTGGTATGGAACGGGCCCTTCGGCTATTTTGTTAATGGCAACCTTTTTTTTGCAGGGAATTGTAAATGGTATTCTTCTAATTGAATTTATTCGTTATGCTGCTAAAGTTGTTGATGTTGCGTTTTTAGGACTTTCTATGACATTAATACAAGCCATATCTTGCAATGGGAGTACGATATTGTGCCAGCTGATTGGAGGTTATTTTATGGATCGATTTGGGAGTGGTGCAGTATATATCGGATTTGCAATTATGAATTTATTAGGGGTTTTGGTGTATTTATCATTTGGATTGCATAAAAAGCCGCAAGAAAATTTTATTGATTAATTGTAATTTAAGTGATTTAACATGGAGGAGTCGATGGTTTCAATATTAATGGTAGATAGTAATCGAAGTCGTTGCGCTATGGTTGCCGGAATTGTGATTATGAACTTAACTGAGGAAGTAGAATTGTTAAGAACTTCTTGTGCAGAGGAAGCTTTATTTTTGATTTATCAAGAACAACGGTGTTTTGATTTGATTTTTTTAGCGTCTATACAAAAAGAGGGTAACGGATTTCGCTTGGCAGAGCAAATACGAAAAGAACCAAGGTATAAACAAATTCCAATTGTTTTTATTACAGAACGACCGTTTCATGGTTTAGCGCATATATCTCATAACCAAACAAACAGTTTTTTAATTAATCCATTATTAAACTCAGAATCAGAAAAGGCATTAAGTCAGTTTCTTGAAAGTTTAGTGAAAAAGAAAGTACGGCTGCAGGAATCCCGTGCAATTTATATACACCATTTAAGAGGAGAAACGTTTTTAAATACGGATTCAATTCTTTTTTTAGAAGTGAGGAACAAAGACTGTTATATATACACGGAACGAGAAATATTTCAATGTAAACGAGAAGGGCTTTCTAACTTCATTGAACGATTGGATGTACCTTATATTAAGAAGTGTCATCGTTGCTTCGCGGTTAACACGAAGAAAGTGAGAGGATGTACAAAGCTAGATCGCCGACTATGGACACTTCATTTTAATGAACGCAAAGATGTTTGCTATGCAAGTGCAACTTTTTACGAGGAACTTAAAAAACAATGTCATTTCATTCCATAGATTGCCCTTTCAGGCCAATCTACTTGTTCTTTAAAATTCATAACGTATAATAGAATTCAAGTTAATATGCGATGGAGGGGAATTTCATGAGTCAAAATGATATGAATATTCGTATGGCAAAAAAAGAAGATGCTCAACTAATCATAAAGTATATCAGAGATCTCGCAGCTTATGAAAATGAGTTGGATCAGGTTGATGTAACTACACAACGGTTGGACCAAGAAATGTTTGCTGATCAGGGTGCAGAAGCATTAATCGCTGAAATTGACGGAGAACCAGTAGGATTTGCCTTTTTTCATAGAAGCTTTTCTACTTTTTTAGGAAAACAAGGGCTTACATTGGTCGATTTATATGTAGAGCCGCACATGAGAGGAAAAGGATGCGGCAAACAAATGTTAGCTTATTTAGCAGATTTGGCTGTGAGCAGCGGAATGGAACGTTTAGAATGGTGGGTTCATGATTGGAATCATGATGCCGCAGAACATTATCGCAATTGGGGGGCTTTTCAGGTACCTTACATTCGAGTATATCGACTTTGTGATGAGCCACTGAAATCTTTAGCAGAGGAATGCACAAATAGAACTAACGAAAAAGAAGAATGTTTATTTGAAACAGAACGCCTTCGAATATTAAGAGCAAAGGAAACGGACATAGACCATATTATCGCACTTGAAAGCCATCGCGAAAATCGAGATTATCTATGGATTGGCACATATGAGGAGCATAAAAATGAAATCAATGATCCGAATCATGAATTGGTAGTATTTGAGGAAAAAGGAAGTAAAAAAGTTATTGGGTATGCATTGATACGTTTAGATTATGCTTCGAAAAAATGGGAATTACGACGTATTGCTATTTCAAAAAAAAGAAATGGATTTGGAAAAGAAGTTATGAATGGTTTTTTTCAGTATGCATTTGATGAATTAGGAATGAATCGTTTTTGGCTGGATGTATATCCGGATAATATAATCGGTATTAAATTATATGAAGGATTGGGAATGCATTGTGACGGTACCCTTCGTCAGAATTACAAAAGCGAAAGAGGTTATCTGGATCAAATCATCTATTCTATGCTTTATGAGGAATATAAAAAACGAGAACAGAAAGCTTAGAAGGTACATAAAAAACTTATTTTCCTTTCGAAAATAAGTTTTTATTTTCTCTTTTTAATTAGTAATTAACAATATTAATGATGTTTTGTATAGGAGTATAGTATGGCTTTATTACCTTTTGTCTGTTTAGGGATTGGTATATTTTTAGGGTTGTTTGTAAAAAATCAAAAATTTCTAACAGTAGCTGATAAGGTTTCAACGGTTTCACTTATTTTACTTATGATTACCATTGGTACGAATATCGGACTTAATGATTCAATTATGAGTCGTTTTACAAGCATTGGATTTCATTGCGTAGTTATTTCATTATCTGCGGTGTTCTTTAGTATTTTGATGACATACTTATGTGAAAAAACGGTACTTCCATTGGAGGTCATTGACAAAGAATTGAAGAATAGAAAATTAAGCTTGGATACTAACTCATTAAATGGATTGCAGGAAGTTAATTTAATTGAGGAAGGTGAAAATAAAACATCTCCTTTAGTTTGGATTATGCCAGGCAGTATCATTTTAGGGTTGATTTTCGGATTGTTGTCCAGAGGATTGATTGAAAGCTCTAGTTTGGATTCCTTTTTTACTGTTTTTTTAATTATCCTTTATATATGTGTAGGGATCAGTCAAGGTTCGAACAAAGAAGTATTTATCTTTGTTAAGGAATTAGGTCTTAGAGTGTTATGGCTTTCGGCAGCAATATTAGCAGGGAGTTTAATTGGTGGGGCAATTTCCGGAGTTTTTTTAAAAATACCTTTACATGTATCCATTATCTCATCAGCAGGTATGAGCTTTTACAGTATTACTGGTGCATTTATGACACAAGCCTATGGAGTTGAGGTGGGAACCTATGGATTTATAGTAAATGTACTCAGAGAGTTTTTTACTGTTCTTTTAATGCCGATGTTGATTAAAATCAGTAAAGGTAGTCCAATCGCTGGTGGAGCAGCTGGCAACATGGATACGATGCTTGCTCCGGTAACAAAGTTTGTAGGAGCGGAATTGGGACTTGTAACTTTAATAACTGGAACCATATTAACGTTTTTAGTACCTTTTTTACTTCCAGCATTGTCTGCAATCCTATAAGTGGAAATTTAGTAATATAAGAATCTTATATCTTTATAGAAATAATAAGAGGTCTATTAGTTACTTATTATTTATAAACAGTATGAACAGAATGAGTATTAATTTGACAGGGGGATAGTCCAGGAACTATCCTCTATTTTTTTATGAAAGAAGAAATATCATTTAATGATATAGAAATATTAACATATTTAGTTTTTTTGTTGATTTGATTGGAAATCATGTATATAGTTTTATTTTTTGGAAAAGATATACTGGGAATGGAGTAGCAAGTAAATAACTTGACAGACTTAAGTTGTTGCAATTAAAGGAATTAAGAACTATTTAATAAATACCGCATAAAAAAATGGAAAAAAGATTAGAAAATTGGTTGACAGATACGAA
>JAYFPL010000183.1:0-3018 GCA_034927775.1 Anaerovorax sp.
GTACGAAAGAAAGAGTCCTCCGTAATTCTGTCCAGCCAGAATTTGGAGGACTTTAATATTGAGGGCATTCGTGAGATGACAAAGCCGTTGTTCTCCATCCCAACTCATCAATTTCTTTTTAATGCCGGTGCTGTTGATGCAAAGTTTTATATGAATACATTACAGCTTGAAGAAAGTGAATACAATCTTATCAAGTTTCCTCAGCGTGGAGTATGCCTCTATAAATGCGGTAACGAGCGATATAACCTTGTGGTTCATGCTCCGACATACAAGGAAAAATTGTTCGGAAAGGCAGGTGGAAGATGATGATTGCCTATTACAAAATCATGGCTAAAAACCTAAGGTGGTGATGATATGGCAGCTATTTCGGGAGCAGCTCTTGCCAAAGCAGCCGCTGCGGTTTTATCTAATGACAAACTCAGAAAAGGGGTGGGGTGGATTATCGTGGCAATCCTATCCCCTATCATTGTCACCATAGCTTTAATCCTCGCAATTCTTTCAGGAACTGCAAGTCATAACAGCACAGCACTTGAATTATCCTTTAACGATGGTGCTATATCTGAAAAAGCACCCGTGGAATTCAGAATGCATATTGAAGACATGCGTTGCAGTTTTAACTTGCTTGACTATGATATTAAAAGTATCAACAGCAAAACAGAAGATGACGAAAGCCTTGATTCGGTAAGAGTTAAGGCTGTTTTTTATGCTCTGTATTTCGGCGAAGAACGCCCGTCCCTAATCAATACATTGCAGTTTGCAGACTGCTTCGTTATTTATGAAAAAAGAACTCGTACCGTTACAAATGAAGATGGCAGCACCAGTAAAGAAACCTACACTGTAGCTGTTCCTATTAAAGAACTATCAATTATTTATGAAAATATTGCTAAAGTAATGGGAATAACCGCAACAGCTGATGGCAGAGCCAATGCTACAGAAATCTATTACCGTATTAAATACGGCAGACCTGCGCCTACCTATGGGAAGGAGTTTGACGATTTTACAAATGGACTTCCCATTTCTGATGTTCCGTTCGTAGGTGTAGATGGCTTTACCGAACCTGTGGCAAATTGGAGAAATTCGGTTACCAGTGAGTTCGGCTATCGTAAAGACCCATTCACAGGACAGATGAAAGGGCACGGAGGTATCGACATTGGAAAACCAAAAGGCACTCCGATTTATTCTGCTCTTGACGGAACGGTTATGCTTGTACGCTACTCCAATACAGGCTATGGATACCATGTGATGGTGGATCATGGCGGAGGTTTTATTACCCTTTATGGGCATTGCTCAAAGTTACTTGTCAGTGAGGGGCAAAAGGTATCAGCAGGAACAAAGATTGCCGAGGTAGGTACTACAGGCAGAAGTACAGGAAATCATCTGCACTTTGAGATCCGTATAAACGGAGAAAAACAAAATCCAAGAAGTTATTTACCATAAGAGAAAGGGAGATTTTATGCTTAAAACAAATGCAATTTTTGAAAGAAAATGCTTTGCCATTACTCTTGATTCTGAGTACTGTAATAGGATAAAGGAAAATGAGCAAGATTTGGCAAATGATGTGGTACGAGAAGAGTGTGAAATGGAAGAAAATAAAATTAAAGTTGTAAAAATGGATGTAGGTAAGCCCCCTGCGGTAAAAGAAATTGAGAATACTCTTGAGGCATTACAAGCGGAAGTTGGTGGACTCATTGAATGTGTTTATCTCGATGATGGATGCCTTGCGGTTGTCAATGAAGAAGGAAAACTAAATGGAATGGAACCAAACAGACTGTTGGGCTCAGATATTATCTGCGGTCCATTTTTTATTTGTGGTGATAGTGATGATGGTGAATTTATATCACTTGATGACAAACAGGTTGAACAATACACCCAGATGTTTTCCGATGTTCCGGCTTTTACAGGAGAAGAACCGGAACTGGAACCACGAATGACGTTTATAGGTTTTGATTTTTAGGAGGATGAGTGAATGAAAAAAGCAGCTTTAACCTTAACGTTTGAAAAGGAAAAACTGAATGCACTTGAGTTTTATATGGAGAAAAAGGATGCTGAGTTGCAAAACGAACTCTCAGATACTATTCAAAAGCTATATGAGAAATATGTACCACAGCCTACCCGAGAGTATATTGAAGACAGAATTGCTAAAGAAACTAAGCCGACTAAGGCTAAAAAATCAATAAATACACCGCAATCGGATACCAGCAATTCATAAGAAACAGATAATCGACCACGTTGCCGCCTGTGTGCCCTTGTGTGTGGCTTTCACACCCTAGATAGGATAAGTATAACCCTTGGAAGAATTGAGGGGGATTTGGGCAAGGTTTTGCGAAATGCCAAGACAAGAGAAATAAAACCTCATGCACTACTCAGCGTCCTAAATTAGAGGTGAACCCACCGTTCGATTTAGGTGCAGGATAAAGAGAGGTGGCCGCAAGCGACCGCCTCTCTGTCACAAAGCTCGGCAGTGCCGAGCTTTTCTGGCATTAACATTAGGTGGTCAGAAAACAGAGTTTGTGATCCTTAGGTGGTAACAAACCAATGAAAGCACCATAATATCGGCATTTGCAAGGTGGTCAGAGAGGTGGTTTCGATGATAAGGAGTGATATTTTGAAAGAACCACAAAACAAAAATAAGAAAAGAACAGCGGTTTGGCTGTATCCTGAAACCTTTGAAAAGATGGATATTCTATTGAAAGAAGATAATTGCAATAATCGAAGTGAGTTTATTGAAAAAGCATTGACTTTTTATATGGGGTATTTGGTCAGTAATCAAACTACAGATTATCTTTCTAAAATTTTGCTTGGAGCAATTCAAGGCACACTGCGAGAAACCGAAAATCGTCAATCAGCAAATCTCTTTCGTTTATCGGTTGAAATGAGTATGATGATGAATATTCTTGCCGCCGGACTTGAAATCAGTGATGAAGATTTAAGAAAACTTCGTGGCAGATGTGTTGCCGAAGTAAAAAGAAATAAAGGCAGAATTAATATGGAGGATGCAGTAAAGTATCAAATGGGTAC
>JAYFPL010000026.1:0-10494 GCA_034927775.1 Anaerovorax sp.
TGTACCGAAAAATACACCATTGTTCAATAGAAAACAATAGATAAAATCGGAAAAATCAAAGCAAAAAACAAAAAAGTGGATTGCCTTTGCAGCAATCCACTATATGTTTTTTAATACTGTGTTTCTAATAAACCGTAATCGTTGTCCTTTCTCTTATAAACTACGTTTACACTATCTGTTTCAACATTTAAAAATACAAAGAAGGTGTGCCCTAACAATTCCATTTGCATAACAGCTTCGTCCACTGACATCGGCTGTAGCTCAAATGTTTTTTTACGAACAACTTTTACATCTTCAATTTCATCCTCTTCAATATCAGGAAGCTCTGTAAAATTAATTTCTTTTTGGCCCTTATGCTTTCGTAAAAGTTTTGTTTTAAATCTGGACATTTGAGAAGCCAACTTATCCACAACGCGGTCCACGCTTGTATAAGCATCCAGTGAAGTATCCTCAGCACGGAAAAGAGTTCCATTTGCATTAATTGTTGCTTCAACTCTTTGTCTTTCCTTCTCTACAGTTAACGTAACATTTGCTACGATATCTTTAGAGAAATACTTAGAAAGTTTTTCAAATTTTGTTGTAACGGTGTCGTTTAAGTTTGCGCTAGAGCTAAAATTCTTGCTTGTAATAATCACTTTCATAACATGACCCCCTTGTTATTTTGTTTATATCTTTATTCGACAATAACATATGTTTTCCTCTTTTTTATAGGCAGGCTATTCTAAAAATTTATAAATTTCCTCTTAAGTTATCCACTGTTAATATTGTGGATAACTCTGTGCATAATTGAAAATACAACGTTTACAATAGTGGAAAAAAACAATTTACAATATGAGGTTTGCATTTTATACACATATCGCTTATTTTTATAAAAACCTTTATTTTTCAACGTTTTTAGTATTTATTCATCTCTGCATTTTTATTCATTTATTTTAAAATACCCTCTTTTTATAAACTATAAACAACCCTGTGGATAAAACTGTGAATTATTTTGATTTTATTTTAAATTTACTTATTTCTTCTTATTAAACCATATTTTCATTTAAATAAAAAAAGAACCGATTGAGGAAACCGCTTCGCTGACCTGGTCTTTGCCCCCACACCTGCCTTTGGGTTTTTACCCAAGGACTTACCTCTAAGCTACGCCATGATCACTGCCGCCTTGCGGTCCAGCTTACGTGGGTCCCTTTGCCCGTAACTAGCATGGACTTTCAACCACAGACCAAAACGGTCTCCTCATTCGATTCTTATTTCCCTACGCCAGAAGCGAAGGTTAAAACGTATACTTTTCCTGCCCCGCATTCTTTTAAAACACGGCTGCATTCATTCACAGTATTACCAGTAGTAAAAACATCATCTACAAGTAATATTATTTTATCCTGTACTATATTATAATAATTTTCGTTAACCGTAAATGCATTTTTTACATTTCTTATTCTTTCCTCTGCAGAAAGTTCACTCATAGGTACCGTATTTCGATTTCGAATCAATAAATTATTTATGTATTGTATTTCAATTAATCTTGATAATTCTTTTGCTAGAACCGCAGCTTGATTGTATCCTCTCCTCTTTTCCTTTTCTAAAAACATAGGGACCGATGCGATTATATCAATGGAAAAGTTCTCAACCTCCAAGCGTTCCATCATAAGCTGTGCTAATTTTTTTCCAATATAGGCACCATCATGATATTTAAACTTATGAATGATATCCTTCTCAAGTTTTCCATACTGAACACAAGAAATTCCTTGATCAAAAAAGCGAAATGTTAATAAACAGTCTGAACATAATCCTTCCTCGCTCACCGTTTTCCCACATTTTGGACAAGTTAAGCCAACAATCCAATGTAGTTTACGGATACAACTAGGACACAAGGCATAGGGCTGCTCACGATTAATAAAATCATTGCAGCAAATGCAATAAATATTAGAAGGAAAAAGAAACTCTAATGCTTCTCTTATTATTTTATCTATCCTTTGTCTAATGCGTTGCACGTTCAGACCTTCCACCCACCTTCTAATTATTGGATCCCAACTGGCTGTAAAAAAGCTCTGAGTCTCATTCCAAGACCAGAATAACGTTCAACAATACGATTGTTATCAATCATTGCATGAAGCTTATCTTCCGAACCAACCAAAACAACAGCCTGTCTGGCACGAGTTACAGCTGTGTAAAGAAGGTTTCTTGTCGCAAGCATTGGCGGAAACCAGCTAATCGGCATAACTATAATTGGAAATTCACTTCCTTGACTTTTATGCACTGTAATTGCATAGGCCAGTTCGACCTCGTCCATTTGTGAAAAATCATAAGCAACGTGTTTATTTTCTTCAAAGAGTATATGAATTGCACCGTTTTCATTATCAATGGTTTGAATGAATCCAACTTCTCCGTTAAATACACCCTCTCCATCTGAAAAGTCGTCCAATCGTTTCCATGAAAGCTGATAATTGTTTCGAATCTGCATTACTTTGTCTCCCTCTCGAAACAAGCGCTCTCCGAATTTCTTTTCTGCTTTTGTCAAGCTTTCCGGATTTAAAATTGACTGCAATTCTTTATTCAGCTGAATACTTCCCAATATGCCTTTTCGCACCGGAGTCAATACCTGAACATCACGAACAGCCATGCAATTTTCATAATAATTCGGCAATCTTCTTGCACACAAATCCAACAATGTGTTTACCGTATCTTTTTCTCCATTTTTCCGAAGCAGGAAAAAATCCTTATCCTTTCCATTGCAGTCAGGATATTCTCCTTTGTTAATTCGATGTGCATTAACAACAATCATACTTTCCTTTGCCTGTCGAAAAATTTCTGTCAGCTGTACCGAATAAATGATTTCACTCTCAATGATGTCTCTTAAAACATTTCCTGCCCCCACAGACGGTAACTGATCTGCATCTCCTACTATAATCAAACGAGTTCCTTCCGGAATGGCTGCAAGAAGTCCGTTCATCAATATGATGTCAATCATTGAAGCTTCATCAACAATAATTGCATCATACGCTAAAGGCTCTTCTTCATTTTTTCCAAACCGCATAAGATCCTCCCCCTCGGAATAATAATATTCCAAAAGGCGATGAATCGTAGACGCAGGATAGCCGGAAGTCTCTGTAATTCGTTTTGCTGCACGTCCTGTCGGTGCCGCAATTGCAGTTTGAAAACCACATTGCTCAAATATCCCCATTATGGTATTGATAATTGTCGTTTTTCCCGTACCCGGTCCTCCGGTAATCACAGATACTCCATTTTTCAGACAAGAGGTTATAGCATATTTTTGATTGTCCGAAAGTACCATTTTAGTTTGTACTTCTTTACCCTGAATAAATTGCTCCACGTCAATATTAATGTGTTTTAATGTTGCTTGATTCAATGCTATGAGTTTTTTACAGACCGACTGTTCTGCATTCCAATATGCGGAGAGAAACAAAACATTACGGCCATCAAGGTGCTCTAAATGAATTTCTCCATCCAGCGACATCTCAACAACAACCTCATATACTTCTTCTGCACTAACATCCAAAAGCTGCCCTGTTTGTTCACAGAATAGTTTTTGAGGTGCAAAGGTATGCCCTTCATTAACAAATAGCCATAAAGCATATAGAATACCACTTCGAATGCGATTTTCGTCCCTTTTATTCATTCCCATCTTTTCTGCAATTTGATCCGCTTTTCGAAATCCGATTCCAAAAATATCATCCACCAAACGATAAGGGTTTTCTTCCACTGCTTTAATGGTATCCGAACCATAAACCTTATATAGCTTCATTGCATAATTTGCTGAAATTCCATATTGCTGAAAAAACAATGTAATCTGAGCAAATTCACGATGGGCATGAAACGCTTCACATATAGATGCTGCCTTCACTTGGCCAATTCCCTCCGCCTCGCAAAGTCGCTCCGGTTCTTCTTCAATGATACGAAAGGTATCCGTTCCAAACTGATTGACAATTGCAGCCGCCGTCTTCTTTCCAATTCCTTTCAGGACACCGGATGCGAGAAAGCCTTCGATTCCCTGCGTGGTTTGCGGCATTTCCTCACGAAAAACAGAGAATGCGAATTGTTCTCCATAAACAGGATGATTTTTCCACATTCCCTGAAAAGCAAACGTTCTTCCTTTTTCCGCCACCGGTAGATAACCCACTGCTGTGAATTCTTCTTCCTCATTTTCTATCACAGCAATGGTGTAACAATTCTCCTTGTTATAATAAATAATCTCCGCTATACTCCCACGCTTTTCTTCCATTTTTCCGCCTATTTCTTTTATTTCATCCACTGCACGCCTCGCAACATGCGCTTAATTGGATTCTTCTTAAATTCTTTTGCTTTTTTCAAAAGAATTTTTCTTTCATTTTTTCTAGGATAAGCATGTACCATATCCAGAAGCATTTTTAACATTTCCTTTGCTTCTTCTTCATCAGTAATGCCTACTTCTTTTAAATCTTCAACTTTTATAACCAAATCATCCACATAAACCGGCATCTTTATTTTCTCAAATTCTTGAAGCATATAAAATCGGCTTAAAACACGATTTTCAGCATGATTGTAGACTTTTCTCTGCTGCTTGGTAACATTTTCCGCATATTCATACGTTTCAAATCCATGCTTCCCTAAAAACTTTTTAAATGCAAATGGTTGTACAACAAAATAAAGTTCCGGAACTAGATTTTGAACTAAAATCATTTTCTCTTCCATTTCTGAATCAAATTTTAAACGATGAATGGCTTCTAAAGCCCGCTTCTTTTCGAAGCATAAAAAGAGCAAAGCATAACGATATTCTAATTCAAATCGACAGCAATCATAGTTTTCCATCAAAATTTGAAAATCATTTGCTTCATTTCTACTTTTCGGCGGAAAACAATTTTCTCCTAAAACATATGGCATGATTCCTATCGCCATAGCCATTCTAAGACCCTTTGCAGCGTACTGCGCAGTGATAATTTTCCCAAACGCATCTCGAATGTCTTCCATCCTGCTATCCTTCAATCCAGAGACGCACTGTGTCATTGCTTCAAACGTATCCATTTCAATATCAAAATCTGCCTCTGCCGCCAATGCTATCCCCTTTAAAATTAAAAGTGGGTCTCTTTCAAAATACGGCTTTGGTTCACCATTGGTACGAACCAATTTCTTGGAAACATCATTTTTTCCGCCATATAGATCAAGCAACGTACGATTTGGATTATCTGCAATGCTTTCAATGGTATAAACGGCCTCTTTCAGAGCTTCTTCTACATTGTCCGTTACAGAAAACTCTACAAGTAATTCTCCTTCTGAAATCTCAGCGTATCCATAATCTTCGCTTACAATTTCCAGTTCAGGTACCAATTCTTTGATTTCATCTAATGGTGCATTCCCAATCAAATCCCATGAATTACTATTCTTTCCGAGTAATCCTTCGCGGACACATGCGCCGGTTAGATAAATCTCATAACCTTTTTGATCTAAGCTTTGTAAGATTCGGTTAATTTCCTTAGGCATTTTAATCATGTTTTGCTTCTCCTTCTTCTTCTAACGGTTTATACAGCTTTCGATTATCTAAGGTCCATATACGATCTGAGAATCCCCCCGGTTCTACCCCAATTAAGGCTTCCTGCATATCGTACATTCTTGCATCTAGCATATCTAAATAGTGCAATATTTCGGCTTCGGGAAACAAAGGCTTTTTCGGGCTCCCAAATTCCGGCTCATAATGATGTGTTAAAATCATATGTTCCAATAAGATTGCCTTTTCTCGTTCCATTCCTTGTTCTCTTGCCAAACGGTCAATGGTCTTTACCCCTTGAACCAAATGTCCAAGCATCTGTCCTTCAAACGAATACCCGGATGCAACGCCAAGCTCATTTGCTTCAATTTCATTAATTTTTTCCATATCATGTAAAATGACTCCAGCTATTACCCAATCACGCTTAAGATTGGTATATACTAAGCAAGCTCTTTCCCCCATATCAAGCATTCGCTTGGTATGATAAAGAAGACCTGCAAGCTCTGCATGATGATTTTTTGAAGCGGCTGGGTAATACAATAATTTTTCATGATTATCACGAAGTATACGTGTACATAGTTTTTTTAAATCAATATCCTCCATTTTTTCAACAGCATCCATAATATATGCAAACATATCCTCTGCTTTTTCCGGTGCTGCTTTTATGAATTGTATTAAGTCTACCTGATCTTGAGCCACCGCCTTTCGAATGCGAAGAACGCGTAGCTGCTTCATTCCATTCCATTCTGTAACGTTT
The DNA here is from genome assembly GCA_034927775.1 of Anaerovorax sp. GTDB lineage: Bacteria > Bacillota > Clostridia > Peptostreptococcales > Anaerovoracaceae > IOR16. The sequence continues at coordinate 6,237 of JAYFPL010000026.1, forward strand.
GCCTTTACCTTTACGATATCCCCATCTTTCATTTCATTCAGAGATGGTAATTCTGTATCGGCAACATCCCATTTTTTCGCGGTAATTTCTCCTGTATTATCGGCAAGCAAGAGGTCTAAATATTGTTTTTTATTTGATCCAATTTTAATTGCAACAGACTTTACTAAAAAGAAATCTTGCAGTTCCTCTTCCGCACGCAGCTCTACGATATAACGTTCCTTCATTCTCATCCTCCATCTATCTTATCCAGCTTATAGAAATATCCAGGCGCTTAAAATTTCACTGTCTTTTCTTTTCACTGCGATTCATTCATTTATTTCCATTATTTATTATATACTACTTGAACCCTTACCTGCAAGATAAGAGCAAGGAAAATCAATGGAATTCAATGGTTATCTATTAAAAATAGGTAAAAATATTTATATTATTTTCTTTGTTCTTTAAAAATAAAGTAAATGGTATTTTTAGTTCTTGTATTTTGGTATATAATAAATTTATCACAGAAAAAGAGAGGACTCCTTATGAATAAATTGGGCTTAATTCGTACCGCTGCGGTCTCTCCAAAGCTAAAGGTTGCAAATACAGCCTACAACACGCAAGAGATCTTAAAATGTGCTCGTGTAGCGGATGCAAGAGGAGCAGGCGTTATTTTATTCCCTGAACTTTGTATTACAGGCTATACATGCGCAGATTTGTTTTATCAAACCTTCTTATACGAACAGAACTTAGATGGCTTAAAAACTATCATTGACGCTTCTTCTAATATGAACGCTGCTCTTATTGTAGGATTTTATTTGAAAGTTGAAAATAATTATTATAATTGTGCAGCATTTATACAAAGCGGAAAACTAATAGGTATTGTTCCAAAAATGTTTTTACCAAATTCCAAAGAATTTTATGAAACTCGTTGGTTTGCCTCCGGATTTGCTCTTGCAAAATCCTGCAAATATGTCACTCTGTTTGGAGAAGAGATTCCGTTCGGCAACCTGCTGTTTTGCGATTCTCATAATGATTTAAATTTAGGCATTGAAATATGCGAGGATCTTTGGGTTCCGATTACACCAGGTACGCATCTTGCACTCAATGGCGCACATATTTTATTTAATCCATCTGCGAGCAACGAAACTGTAGGAAAATCTGACTATCGACATAATTTAGTACGTCAAAATAGTGCAAAAAATGTTTGTGGCTATGTATATACCTCTTGCGGTGTACATGTATCACCTTCCGATGTCGTTTTCAGCGGGGACAGCCTCATTGCAGAAAACGGCAGTCTGCTTGCAGAACGCCCCTTGTTTGAACGAGAGAGCGCTATACTGTATGGAGAAATTGATTATGAACATCTTCGTTTTGAGCGAACTTATGGACAAACTTTTGAATTGTGCAACACTGCATATGGCAGTCGAGAATTGGTTCAGACGGTTGCATTGCAGCCACTTCGTGTCTTAGATAGTCAAAAAGATACGTTGATGCGACAATATGCCAAAAATCCATTTGTTCCGTCAGATCCAAAAACCTTTGATCAAAGATGCCGTGATATTTTTAATATCCAAGCAGCAGGGCTTGCCAAACGTATGCAGCATACTCACGCCAAAACCGCAGTCATCGGTATTTCAGGCGGACTTGATTCGACACTTGCACTTCTCGTTGCTGTGCAAACCTACAAACTGCTCGGCAAAGACCCAAAGGATATTCTTGCGGTTACGATGCCTGGTTTTGGAACGACCGGAAAAACCTATCGAAATGCTTTGACAATTATGCGGCTTTTGGAAACCGAAGTGCGTGAAATTCCAATTAAAGATGCGGTATTACAACATTTTAAAGACATCGGTCATGAAGAAAGTGTTCATGATGTCACTTATGAGAATTCACAAGCAAGAGAACGTACACAAATTCTGATGGATCTTTCAAATCAAACAAACGGACTTGTCATCGGTACCGGGGATTTATCTGAAGTTGCACTTGGATGGAGCACCTATAACGGTGATCACATGTCCATGTACGCTGTAAACAGTAGTGTTCCAAAAACACTGGTTCGTTTTGTCATTCAATGGGTTATGAATAATAAACTCAGCGGTCCAAAAGAAGATAAATCCTTTAGCAGTAATAACGCATTATTAAAAGAAACATTACAAGCTATTATGGATACTCCGATATCTCCGGAGCTTTTACCGCCGGATGAAAAAGGTGAAATTGCTCAAAAAACAGAAAATACCGTAGGACCTTATGTTCTTCATGATTTCTTTATGTTTTATACCATACGATACGGAATGCCGCCAAAGAAGCTTTTATATATTGCTAAAACAGCTTTTTCAGATGAATATGATGAAACATTTATCAAAAAATGGCTTGCAGTATTTTATCGCCGCTTCTTTACACAGCAATTCAAGCGAAGCTGTATCCCAGATGGACCTAAGGTAGGTTCCGTGAGCTTATCCCCACGTGGAGATTGGCGAATGCCAAGCGATGCCGACTATGAAATGTGGCTTACAGAATTAGAATCTTAATAATTTAATATAAATTTGAATGATATTTCCTAATATATTAAATTAAAGTATTCCTATAGAAAATACAAAAAAGGAGATTTGAATGAGTATCAAATCTCCTTTTCTTTTTCCAATTCTTTCAAACAGGTTAGTGCTCCATTAAAATTTAATCCAACGATCAATTCTCCCAAAAAATCCATCGGCATATCCATATGATTTCGAAACCAAGCTGTAACCAATCCTACCTGTGCTGCAGAAATGTATTCTAAAATGTACCGAGTCTTTTTCGCTTCAAGGGTATCTCCTTCAACGTTTAATTGTAATTCATGAGTTGCTATCCCTTTTGCAATTTCCTTGATCTTATTTATCATACGAGGCTCTGCCCGTTCCCCAAATACAAGAGAGATCATTTCCGGATTTTCTCGAAAGAAAGCTTCCGGAAGGACATCAGAATCCAGTTTATTTCCTCTAAGTAAGGTTAAAATTACAGTTTCAATTCTTTCTTTGAATAAGGCAATCACCTCATCCTCTATCTTTTCTAGTAAATCATAAATATCCATATAATATACATAAAAGGTTCCTCGATTAATTTGCGCCTTTTCCGTAACTTGTTTAATTGTAATTTTATCAATTGGCTTTTTTGCATATAACTCTAAAAAAGCTGTTTTAATACGCTCTTTCGTTTCAGACACCCTTTTGGATTCCATATGCTTCTCCCCCTATTCCATCGTAATTTCTACCTGCTGACCAGGATTAACACTGCAATCTACTGGAAGCAGTATTTTTACCTTCACACTTTCTACATTTTTATTTGCAGCTGTTTGATAATCTTTTGGCGTATATTGTGCCTTCACATCAATGTACTTGATTGTCCCTAAAATCTCCTTTTCGTCATATACAACCGTTGCCTGCTGATCATAAGCCAAATCATCGATTGCTTCCTTAGGGTAATACATAACTGCATATTTTTCGGTCATAGGAGATACATCTGCTAAATCGAATCCAGGCTGTACCACATCCCCTTCGCTATAATTTTTACTCATAATAACACCATCACAAGATGCAGTAACTGTGTATTTTTTAAGCATCTCCTTCTGCTCTTTCAATTGACTTTCCAAAAGTGCTATATCAATATCTGCAGTATTTTCTAAGGTACGATCCTTTGCTTGCGCCAGCTGAGCTTCTGCAACTTGCAAAGAGCTTTGAGCCGTTTGATAATTCAGCTCTGCTTTTTCCAATTCCTCTTTTGCAATAGCTTCCTGCTTATATAACGTTTGTGCCTTACTGTAATCTTCCGAGGCTTTCTTTGCAATGGCAACGGCTCCTTCATAATTAGCTTTTGCTTGTTCATAACGGTTATCTGCAGAGCTTCCTCCCCCTAACTTAAGACTTGAGGAATCTATCTTCGCTTTTTTTATTTTTAATTCCAACTGTTCAATTCGATATTCCTGTGTCTCACTGTCAATGACTGCAATAATATCTCCTTTTTTTACCTTTAAACCCAATTCAACCGGAGATTCCAATATCTTTCCCGACACTTCACTTACATGAACAATTGGATTTGCTTCCACCGTTCCAATATAATGAGCACTTTTTCCAAAGCTTAAATATCCAATGGATCCAATAATTACAACAAATAGGATAATCGCCACTATTTTTTTCTTATTTGCATGCATATTCTTTTCCTCTCATTCTCATTCCGTTATAAGTTTATTATATTCTTCGATAATGTTTAAGCATTTTTGTATTAACTGTCATAAAAATAACGGATA
>JAYFPL010000073.1:0-11065 GCA_034927775.1 Anaerovorax sp.
AATATTGATCATATTGTGAGGGAGTAAGCGAATGTCAGATATTTTTTCTAACATTTTTTCTGGGATTGGGATTTCAGATGTAATTGATGTCCTGATTGTTGCATTTGTAGTCTACAAAATAGTTGGTTTCATTCGGGAAACGAGAGCAGAGCAATTAGCTAAGGGATTATTGGTATTGGTTATTGCTAATTTTGCATCTCGTCTTTTTCATCTTTACACGTTAAATTGGATTTTAGTAAAGACGATGGACTTAGGTGTAATTGCACTGATTATTGTGTTTCAACCGGAACTTCGTCGTGCACTTGAGTATTTGGGAAGAAGTAAGATCATCACAAAACAATTCGCACAAATAGATAAAGAAAAAGCAAAACAGCTTACCTCCATCTTAATTAAAACCGTCGAATACTTTTCTTCGAATAAAGTCGGTGCTCTTATTATTTTAGAGCGTGAAACGACATTAACGGATATTGCTGAAACAGGGACTGTAGTTGATGCAAAGGTTTCATCAGAACTTTTGGGCAATCTTTTTTATGAAGGAGCACCACTTCATGACGGTGCTGCAATCGTAAGAGGTGACCGGATTTTAGCGGCTGGTTGTGTACTGCCTTTGACTCAAAATAAAAATTTAAGCAAGGATTTGGGAACCAGACATCGTGCAGGTATTGGAATTACTGAAAATTCCGATGCAATTAGTTTAATTGTATCGGAAGAAACTGGTATCATTTCTGTTGCTACTGACGGTAAGTTATCCCGGTTTTTAGATTTAAAAACCGTTGAAAAAACACTTTTAAATTTATATTTAAGCCAGCTGAACGTAGATGGAAAGAAGATGCCGTTCGTAAGTTGGTTAAGGAGGCGAGATAAGGATGAGCAATAGTACGTTTAATAAGGTGCTCTCTATTGTGATCGCCTTATTACTTTGGGTTTATGTAATTGGAGAAGTAAATCCAACGACTCAGCATACTTTGACGAGTGTGCCGGTTTCACTTTTAAATATGGAAACACTTACTTCAAGAGGATTAGCAGTAGCTGGAAGCAGTGAATATACCGTAGATATTGTAGTAGAAGGACAAAGAGCAGACATGTCAAAATTGACGATGGATGATGTTGTAGCAACTGCTGATTTATTTGGCTTTGGAAAAGGTCAGAGCTATATAGAGGTTGCTGTGAAAATTCCAGATTCATTAAAAAAAGTTGAAGTCCGACCTGCAAGAATACCGGTTAATATTGAAGAATTGGTTGCAGTAAGTAAACCTGTTCGAGTTACGGTAAATGGATTGGAAGTTGAAGGACAAGAGGTAGGAAATATAAAATTAAAGCCCAACCAGATAGAAGTTTCAGGGGCAAAATCTCAAGTCGATTCTGTGGAATATATTCAAGCAACACTTGATGGAACAAAAATTTTAGAGAATGGAAGTACTTTGCAAGTGACTGCGGTTCCGATTGATAGCAGCGAGGCACCTGTACGTAATGTTAGACTTTCCTCTGAATATGTGGAAGTAAGTGCCAAACTATATAAACTGAAAGATGTAAATCTAAAAGTAGAGACGACAGGTGATTTGGCGGAAGGGTATGAAGTATCCAGCATAGATTTGCCAAGTAGTATTAAAATAAAAGGAGCAAGATCTACATTACGTAATATTTCCGAAGTAAGTATTGAACCAATCAACTTAACAGATCTTTCATCAAATACAACGCAAACGATAAAGGTACAATTACCGGATGGAGTTGAACTTGCGAATGCGAATAAAAACATTGAAGCAAGAATTTTTGTTCGGGAGGTCGTATCAAAAGAGTTTATTTATGATGCAGATGAAGTACAGATTGAAGGCTTGCCGGAAGGATATCACGCAACCATTCAAACTCCTGAAGTGAAAATAAAAGTGACAGGAGAGGAAACATTAATGGAATCTGTGGAAAAGCAAGATTTCACATTGTCCATTCAACTTGATGATGCAGATGTTAGTACTGCATCTGCTAAAGTAATTGTAAATCATACGAAGACAGTAAGTCGTATTGTTGTTACACCAGAACAGTTAAATATAATGGTAAACGAGGAATCATAACCTCGTTTCCTTTTTCTGTGTTCCTTTTTCGGGGATACAATGTATTTTGATTAAAATAGAATCCAATATAAAAGGAGAATAAAAAGATGGGTAGATTATTTGGGACTGATGGAGTCAGAGGTGTTGCAAATTCTGAATTAACACCGGAGCTGGCATTTAATTTAGGTAAAGCAGGGGCATATGTTTTAAGTAAAGAGGGGCAACGTCCCGTTGTTATTATTGGCAAAGATACCAGAGTTTCAGGAGATATGTTAGAGGATGCAATCAGTGCCGGAATTTTAGCTATGGGGGGGAATGTTATCAAGATTGGTGTTCTTCCAACCCCAGCAGTTGCATATTTGGTAAGATATTATCATGCAGATGCTGGGATTGTTATTTCGGCATCACACAATCCTTTTGAATATAATGGGATTAAGTTTTTTAACAGTGATGGTTTTAAACTGGATGATGACATCGAAGATGAGATTGAAGACATTATACTTAGAAATACAGATGTACACAGCCATATTACCGGAGAACTTCTAGGTAGGTCTTTGGAAGCAAAAGAGGATGCTTTATCTTTATATGCAGAATTTTTAAAGGGAACCATTGATGTGAATCTAGTTGGAATGAAGATTGTAATTGATTGCGCCAATGGAGCATCTTATCAGGTTGCAGAACGTGTATTCCGAGAACTTGGTGCAAAGGTGATTGTACTTTTCAACGAACCAAATGGACACAATATTAATGATCAATGCGGTTCTACGCATCCGGAAAAGCTCCAAGCGGCTGTTTTACGTGAAAAAGCAGATATTGGGCTTGCATTTGACGGAGATGCTGACCGACTAATTGCCGTAGATGAAAAAGGTCAAGTGCTTGATGGCGACCGTATGATTTATATCTGTGCGAAAATGTTAAAGCAAACAGGCAACCTAAAAGACAATCTGGTTACCGCAACCGTTATGAGTAATATCGGTTTTCATAAGGCCATCGAAGCCATTGGCGGAAAGGTAGATACGACACAGGTAGGAGATCGCTATGTATTGGAAAATATGTTAAAAACTGGATGTGTAATCGGAGGTGAACAGTCAGGACATATCATATTTTTAAACCATACGACAACAGGAGATGGTATTTTATCAGCTTTACAACTTTTGCAGTCAATTAAAATATCAGGAAAAAAACCTTCTGAATTATATGAAGAAGTTACTATATATCCACAAGTATTAAAAAATGCTAAAATCAAAAATGAAAATAAAAAGAAATATATGGAAAATTTGGAAATAAAATCCGAAATAGAAAAAATGGAAAAAATAATGGGAGGAAAAGGAAGGATTTTAATTCGTCCTTCCGGTACAGAACCTCTAGTACGAGTTATGCTGGAGGGTGAAAATATTGAGCAAATTACAGCTTTAGCAGAAAATTTAGCGATGATTATTACAAAACACTTATCTTAGATTATTTGTTAAAATTGTAAAAAACAACCTTTTAACCGACTAAAATCGTTTTTTAGTCGGTTTTTTTTTGGTTAATTGCATAAATATACATAAAAATTTTTCTTGATATAATGTCGAACTTTGTGTTATCATGAAAAAGTCGTTGTGCCAAAAACGGTACAACTCGGTATTTTATCTTATTTTTTTACTAGGAGGGTAAAAATGAAAGCATTTATCAAATTCTTACCGGTTGTTGTTCTTGCGGTTCTTATGATCTGCAAATTCGACGCCTTGCTTGCAGCTCCGATTGCAACGATTTGTGCGATGGCAGTTGCGATGCTGACTGACAAATTGAAACTTCAGGATTGTCTTGATGCAGCAATGGAAAGTGTCAGCAAAATTTTAATTGCTCTATTTATCTTAATGTTTGCTTATGCGATGGCTAGTGCATTCATGTCCACAGGAGTTGGTGCATCCATTGTAAACATTGCACTTTCTTTAGGTGTAACAGCTAGAACGGTTGCTGCGGTTGGACTTATCGTAACAGCAATATTATCAGTTGCAACCGGTACTTCTTGGGGTACTTTTGCGGCTTGTGCACCAATTTTCTTATGGCTAAACCATATCGTTGGTGGAGATTTGTATTTGACAACTGCAGCAATTGCAGGTGGTGCTTGCTTTGGAGATAATATCGGTTTGATTTCCGATACGACTGTAGTATCTTCCGGAATCCAGGGCGTTGAGGTTATTGACCGTATTAGACACCAGGGTGTTTGGTCAGTATCTTGTTTGGTATTTGCTGGAATAATTACATTTGTATTAGGTATTGCTTTAGGTCTTCCAAATGAATCCACAAATGCTGGAGCAGTTATCAGTCAAATTCCAGATGAAGTATGGACGGTATTAGCTGAGAAGAAACCAGTAGCGGTTGACTTGCTAACACAGGTACAGACTGGTGTGCCGGTGTACATGGTAATTCCTCTAATCTTGGTAATTGTAACTGCAATTTTAGGATTATCTACTTTTATTTGTTTAGGTGTTGGTTTGGTTTCTGCTTATGTATTAGGTCTTTTTGCAGGAACAGTTACCGACTCTATGGCTTATTTAAATTTAATTACAGACGGATTTGCGGAAGCTGGTTCTTGGGTAATCGTTATGATGATGTGGGTTGCTGCATTTGGCGGTATCATGAGAAGAATAGCGGCGTTTGCACCACTATCACGCTTTGTTTCTGCAATCTCTAACAATGTTAGACAGCTTATGTTCTGCAACAGTGTACTTTCTTTATTTGGAAATGCATGCTTAGCAGATGAAATGGCACAGATTGTAACGGTAGGTCCAATTATTAAGGACTTGGTAGATGAAAATGTAGTTGCCGAGACAGAAGAGGATATGTATAAATTAAAGCTAAGAAATGCAACATTCTCTGATGCTTTGGGTGTATTCGGATCTCAGTTGATTCCTTGGCACGTATACATGGGATTCTATTTGGGAATTGCAGCTGCAGTATATCCGCTTGAAGAAATTGCAGCACTTGATATTATTAAATTTAACGTAATGGCTATGACTGCGGTTATTTCTATTATGGCATTGACCTTAACTGGATGGGATCGATTCATTCCTCTGTTTGGTCTTCCAAGAGAACCTAAGGTTCAGTTAAAGAAAAAGATGAATAAAAGCGCATTAGAGCGTTAATCAAAAATCCCCCTTTACAAAGGGGGATTTTTTTATACCATTATTTAATTAAAGAAATTGTTTTAAATCTTTTATAAATTGATCTACCTTCTCTTCCGGAGTTGCCCAAGAGGTAACTAAGCGTATCGCACTGTGGTCTTGATCGATGACTTGCCAAATATAGAACTGATATGATTTTTCTAATTCTGAAATAATAGAGTTTGGCAATATAGGAAAGATTTGATTGGTTGGAGATTGTGTGAGAAAAGAAAAACCTAATCTTTCAAATTCTTTCGCTAATTTTTGAGCCATTTCATTGGAATGCTTTGCTAGTTTAAAATATAGGTTGTCGCGCATTAATTCTTCAAATTGAATTCCAAGAACACTGCCTTTTGCAGTTAATGCTCCTCTTTGTTTAATATGAAAACGAAAATCAGGCTTGATTTTGTCGTTTACAATAATTAATGCTTCAGCCATGAGTGCTCCGTTTTTTGTTCCGCCAATATAGAAAATATCAGCGATTTCAGGCAAGTCTTCCATCTTAACATCATTGCCTTCTGCCATAATGGCACAGCCTAAGCGAGCACCGTCAATGTAAAGATACATATCGTTATCATCACAAATTTTTCGAATTGCTTGTAATTCAGCTTTTTTATAAATTGTACCATTTTCAGTTGGATTTGTGAGGAATACCATTTTTCTTCGAACTGTATGTTCATCTTCAAACCCATTTAAAATTTTCTGGATGTGTGACGGCGTTAATTTTCCATCCGGTGAATCGATAGGGAGGATTTTATGACCAGTCGCTTCGATTGCACCTGTTTCATGAACTTCAATGTGACCGGTACTTGGCGCAATGATAGCTTCATAGGAACGTAAGCAAGCTGTTATCGAAATTAGATTGGTAGGAGTACCACCAGGTAAAAAATAAACATCTACATCATCTCGTTTGATTTCTTCTTTAATTCGTTTTGCAGCTCTTAGGCAGTGTTGATCATAGTTATAACCTTCGTTTTGTTCATAACAGGCATCGCTAAGTGCTTTCAAAATATTTGGATGTGCACCTTCGCTGTAATCACAAATAAAACTATACATAATTTAATACCTCCATCGTAGTTGTATAAAATTAGTATAGCATATTTTATACAAAATCGCTCCATAAGATTGAAGGAGATGATAAATTACTGGTATTTTTACGTTTTTTTTTATATAATGTTATAGATAAACGAAAGGAGGTCGGAAAAAATTTATCTTAAAAAAAGCGCCAGAGCTTGTAAGAAACTTTAATAAACAAGCTGACGAGGGCAGGGGAGTATCGAAATGTTCGGCGGATGCCCCTGGGGTTCAATGAAGAATCCTTAACGATGGAATAAAACCTACAGGTAACTGTAGGGACAAAATCATCGTAGTATTTTAAATTTTATAAGGAGGGCACAATATGTGCGGAATCGTTGGTTATGTAGGCGATCAAAATGCTTGTGATATTATTATAGATGGATTAAAGAAATTAGAATATAGAGGCTATGATTCTTCAGGAATTGCTCTTTGCAAGGATGGAAAGTTAGAAGTGCATAAATATAAAGGACGTATTTCTAATTTAGAGGATGCTATTTCAGGAAAAAATTTAAGCAGTTCTATTGGAATTGGCCACACTCGTTGGGCAACGCATGGAGCACCATCGGATGTAAATGCACATCCCCATACTAACATGGATAAGACCATTGCAGTTGTGCATAATGTCATTATCGAAATTTTTGTAGAATTAAAAGAGTGGTTAATTAAAGAACATGACATTGCTTTTAATTCCGAAACGGATACAGAGGTAATTGCACATTTAATTAGTGTATTCTATGAAGATAATTTGACGGATGCGGTTTATAAAGCAGTTGAAAAGATGCGTGGGGCTTATGCTTTAGGCGTTGTATGCAGCAAAGAACCGGATAAATTGGTAGCTGTTCGAAAGGATAGTCCGTTGGTTGTAGGGTTAGGTGAGGGATGCAATTTTATAGCTTCTGATATTCCTGCATTGTTAAAGCATGTTCGAAAGATATATTTAATTGAGAACAATGAGACTGTGGTATTGACGAAAAATAAAGTCACATTATATAATGCGGAACGTCAAGAAGTAAAACGTGATGTGTTTCATGTAACCTGGGACGCAGATGCGGCCGAAAAAGAAGGTTATGATCATTTTATGATTAAGGAAATTTATGAACAGCCAAAGGGTATTTTTGAAACGCTAACACGACGCTTAAATGAAAAGGATGAGATTAATTTAGACGGAATTTGCATGACAAAAGAAGATATAGAACGCTTTAATAAAGTTTATATCGTAGCTTGTGGAACTGCGTATCATGCCGGTATGGTTGGTAAATTTATTATTGAAAAACTAGCAAAGGTTCCGGTAGAAATTGATGTTGCTTCTGAGTTCCGTTATCGAGATCCTTTTGTAGATGATAAGACATTATTCATTGCAGTGAGTCAGTCAGGAGAAACACTGGATACTTTAGCAGCTTTAAGAGAAGCAAAGCGTAAGGGTGCGAGAATTTTATCAATTGTTAATGTTGTAGGAAGTTCCGTTGCTAGAGAATCGGATGATGTTTTTTATACGTGGGCAGGTCCGGAAATTGCAGTTGCTTCCACAAAAGCATATACAACGCAATTAGTGTGTATGTATCTGATTGCACTTTATATGGGCAGAACAAAAGGATGCTTGCCAATGGAAGAATACGATCACTATGTAGATGAGTTAAAAGCTATTCCTGATAAGATAAAGCAGATATTAAATCAAGAAAAAAATATTCTTAACATGGCGAAAGAGTTGTATAAACAAGAGCAAGTTTTCTTTATTGGAAGAGGGCCAGATGTAGGTGTCTCTTACGAGGGATCCTTAAAACTAAAAGAAATATCCTATATTAATTCTTTTGCTATAGCGGCAGGAGAATTAAAACATGGAACGATTGCTTTGATTGAACAGGATACTTTGGTGATTGCACTTGCAACACAAGATGCATTGTTTGAGAAAATGTTATCAAATATTCAGGAAGTTAAGGCGAGGGGTGCTTATGTTGTAGGACTTGCAAAGGAAAACAACAAGGAAATTGAACGACAATCAGATAAAGTAATCTATATTCCTGAATGCAAGGATGAGATTACTCCGTTGTTATCTGTAATTCCTCTTCAAATATTAGCATATCACATTGCGAAGTTAAGAGGCTGTGATATTGATAAACCAAAAAATTTAGCTAAGAGTGTAACAGTTGAATAAAAGATTAAAATAAAAAGACGGTGGTTTACCACCGTCTTTTATTAGGTCCTTAATTTTATAATTTTTTGAAGATTACTCCATAGATTTTGCAGCAATTTCTGCATCCAATTTTCTTTGCTCTATTAGAGCTTCGTATTCTTCGTCTGTCATCTTTTCCATAGAGATTCCAGTAAATCCATAGAAGATGGAGACAAGTGGATTGATCCAGTTTAAGAATGCATATGGTGCATATGCAAATGTTTCAACACCCAAGAACTTTGTCATGGAAGCACCGCAAGTGTTCCATGGAACCAATGCTGAAGTAATGGTTCCGGAGTCTTCCAAGCATCTGGAAAGATTCTTTGCTTTGAGTTTTTTGTCTTCAAATGCTTCTTTATACATACGACCAGGAAGAATAATAGCTAGATATTGGTCAGAAGCGATAATGTTAACAAAGAGACAAGAGAATATTGTAACGGTTACTAATGCACCAGTACTCTTTGCTACCTTTAACAGTGCTTCTGCTAAAGCAGCTAACATACCTGTGCAGTCCATAACGCCACCAAAGGTCATAGCGCACAAAATTAAGTTTACTGTCCAGAGCATAGATTTCATACCGCCGCCGCCAAGAAGGTCAGCAACTGTATAGTCATCATTTAAAGCAACTTCACTAATGGATTCGTATCCATAGTGCATAATTGTAAACCAATCGCCTACCGGAATACCTTGCATGGTAACCATAAAGATGAGGCCAACGGCAATACCGCCAATTAAACCAGGCAGCGCAGGAGTTTTAAATACTACAATTGCAATTAGAAGAACTGGAGCGATTAATAAGATTGGAGAAATTGAAAATTCATTTAAAATTTCATCCTGTAAAATGTTGGCAGTACTCATGTCGACTTCGCCGCCACCTTTACCCATACCAAGAATACCATAAAGAACAAGAGCAATAAGTAAGGAAGGAGTAACTGTCCAAACCATATGTTGGATATGATCGAATAAAGTGGAACCTGCAACAGTTGGAGCTAAGTTTGTAGTATCGGATAATGGAGACATTTTGTCACCAAAGTAAGAACCGGATACAACAGCACCAGCTGCGATAGCAGGGTTAATACCAAGACCAACAGCGATACCAATCATAGCTACACCTACGGTACCTGCTACCGACCAAGAACTTCCAATCGCTAGAGCAACAATACCGCAAAGTAGACAAGCGGTTACAAGGAAAATTCCCGGAGAAATGATATTTAATCCATAATAGATCATTCCCGGAATAACACCGGCAGCTTTCCATGTACCGATTAGAATACCAACAGTTAATAAAATTAAACAAGATTGCATTGAACGGGAAATACTAGAGATGATACCTTGCTCTAAGAAACTCCATTTCCAACCATTGGAGATGGCTACGCCTGAAGCTACAATTGCTGCGATGATTAAAGGAATGTGTAATTCGCCATAACTAGTAAAGACAATGGAATAAATCAGAAGTCCAATTGTAATGAGCATTACAACGGCAATCTGCCACATAGGAATTTTTTTACCCATAGTTTTTTTCCTCCTTGAGATAAAAAGAGATAAGATAAAATAAGTAAAATATAAATGTGTTGAGGACCTACCAACATGTGTATTATATCATTAATTACTGATTTGTCAATATATATCGAATTATCAGTTTCTTCCGATAGTTGAGAAAACACAAGCAATGGTAGGGCGACGGATGAAAAAAATAATTGTTTTTTTTTAGATACTCCGTCTATTAATACATAGTATTTGTGTAGATATTAAATATTCGCATTAATGCAAAAACTGCTTTGAGCGGGTCGATTATAATTATGGAAATGCTCAAAATAAGTATCATTTTTTGTTATACCATGGGTGTCACCCCTCTCTTTATAGATTAATGTAACAAAAAGGAAAAAGAATCGTTTGAAAATTCTAATATTATGAAGCAAGTATACTTGTCCACATATTACATGTCAACGAATTGTGCTATGTTTCAATTAATGTCAAATCTGATTGAAAGTAAGCGCTAATTACCGAAATAAATAAAAATAGAATAATTTTTCGATAATCTGGATAAAAAATATGAATGTAAAAAGTATTTTTTTATATTATAATGTTTGAAAATTTTGTATAAAAAATATAACTATTATACATTTTTACTAATATATCAGATTATTTTTTTGAATCATTTTAAATCATAACGTATGAAAATAACGTAATTATAATAGATAAACGATTTGAAAAATGCTATATATATAAAGGTAGGAAAAATATCAAAAATAGATGCTGAAAGATAATATACGAAAAAAATAAAAAAAGTATAAAAAATCGGTTGACAGAATGTAAATACTTTGCTATTCTAATATAGCTGTCACGCGAGACAACAGAAAAGAAAAATCGCGAAAACATCAAAAAAAGTTTGAAAAAAATAAAAAAGATGTTGACAAAGACAAGCAAGTAGGTTATACTAAAAAAGTTCCGTCAAGACGGAGCGGCGCTTGAAAAAGCGTGATGAACCTTGAAAACTCCATAGTGTAGAAATTGAGTCAAAGAGATTTTTAAATAAATCTCAAACGTCGAAACAGTGCAAACTGACAGAGACGAAAAAGACTTAAGTACAAAAACAATCTGCAAAAGATTGGTAAGAAACATTC
>JAYFPL010000230.1:0-2127 GCA_034927775.1 Anaerovorax sp.
TAAGATAAACAGCAACCCAAATTGGCAATGTGCCGGAATATTTGCTGACGATGGAAAATCAGCAACTCAGACAAGTAAACGTGATGATTTTAACACCATGATTGATGCTTGTATAGAGGGGAAAATAGACTTGGTGCTTACCAAATCGATCAGCAGATTTGCGAGAAATACGGTTGATGCCTTGCAAAATATCAGAAAGCTGAAAGAGAAAAATGTACCTGTCATATTCGAAAAAGAGGGCATTAACACAATGGAAAGCGGTTGAGAACTGCTAATCACCATACACAGCACTCAGGCACAGGAGGAAAGCAGGAACATCAGCGAAAATACAAGATGGGGTTTGACCAGAAGATTTGAAAATGGAATCATTTCGGTGAACTACAAAAAGTTTTTAGGATACACAAAAGATGGAAACGGCAACCTTGTGGTGGTACCCGAAGAAGCAGTAATAGTAAAAAGAATTTATCGGGAGTATCTTGAGGGCAGCAGTATTGTTCAGATATGCAAAGGATTAGAAAAAGACGGCATTAAGACCGTCACAGGACTTGAACAATGGCATCCGGGAACCATCGACAAAATGCTCTCAAATGAAAAATTCTGCGGAGATGCACGTATGCAAAAGACCTATACCGTAGATTTTCTCACCAAGAAAAGGGTGAAAAATGATGGATATGTCAGACAGTACTATATAGAGGATAACCATGAGGCGATTATTCCAAAGGAGTTATTCCACCAAGTACAGGCAGAAAAAGCAAGACGTGCAAGTTTAAATAAAGCTGCTGTTACAAGAAAAAAGAACAGGGAATTAAAGGAGAAAAGCAAATATAGTTCTAAATACATACTTACGGATCTGATGGTATGTGCGGAATGTGGTCATGCTTACCGCAGACAGATATGGTCAAAGTACGGTGATAAATCTGCAGTATGGAGATGCGAGGATAGGCTGAAACAAGGCCAAAAATCAAGATGCCAGAACTCACCAACCCTAAAGGAAGAACAGCTCCATGATGCAATTATGAAAGCAATAAATAATGTAGTAGAAAATACAGGTGAGTTTATAGGCACTTTCCGAGAAAATGTTATAAGAGTAATCGGTAACTACAGCACCCAAGGTGTTACAACCGAATATGACGAAAATATAGAAAAACTGCAACAGCAGATGCTTACACTCATAGAAAACAACGCAAAACAAGGAGCTGTCAGCGAAGAATTCGATGAAGAATATAAGAAACTGTCAGAACAGATTAATGAGCTCAAAACAGCAAAAATAAAGATGGTACAAGCGCAGAAAAATGCAGAAAACTATGTTCAAAGAGTTGAGGAATTAGACAAGACGATGGGTAATGTTAACCCACAAGTAAGAGAGTTTGACCAAGAACTTGTAAAAAGGCTGATTTCCTCCATAAGGGTACATAAAGGTATGAAACTGGAAATACAGTTTCACTCAGGTATAGTGGTAAAACAAGAAGTGGACTACTATGAATAGGCATTAAAATAGGAGTAGGGTGTCTTCCCTGCTCCTGTTGAATTAAGCTGCTAAGAATAAAATCCTTAATTTGTTGAGGACTTTATTGTTGGCGGTTTTGTTATTTTCATTCTAATATTCTGTAATATTGTGTCTAATATGGAGTTTTATTGTTGTAATACATTTGGAAAAGATATACAATTGTAATAACAATATTGTTTATATCATTATCTCGATTAGGAGGTATCATTTTGTCAACAGTAAATGAATTATTAGATATGGCAAAAAGAGAATTAGCTAACTTTAAATCAGGTGAAATTTTCTTGGTTCGTGATCTTTTTAAAGGATACGAGTGGAATAGAATATCACGAAGTGACCGACTTCTCCTTGGTACTTTATTTCTCAATTATATCAAAAATGATGATTTGGGCGTTGTGCCGATTGAAAAAACTTCATCTGGGCAGCAGAGATATAGGAAAGGAGAAATACGATGATAATAGCACCTATTAGCGCCATCCCTTCTTGGGAAGGGTTTGAGTATCAACGGCATATCGCTTTATATATAGCTTTAAATCATATATGGCATGAAATTGAATTAGGCAATGAGGAAGAAGTCTGTTTATATAAATTAGGAATCGAAGGTGAAGAGGATTTTTCAATAA